>NZ_JBHYUG010000007.1:147635-150741 GCF_042749375.1 Streptomyces sp. NPDC059477
GCGCGCGCGGAGCTCGGCGGGCGGGCCCGCGGTCCCTGCCGGGGCGGCCGGGCGGGTCTCTTCGGCTAGCGGGGCCGTGTGTCCGCCGGCCGTGAACTCCTTGAGCGCCCGCGCGGCCTCCGCCTCGGTCGTCGCGGGCACCACCTCGCGCTCGCCGTGCACCACCACGCATCCGCTCGCCGTCAGCGACAAAGCGGTCACGGAGGCCGCTATCAGGGTCCTCCGGTCAATCCTGCGGCGACTGCGCGGCGTTCGCGGGCCGCGATCCCTGCTCATCGGCTGCTTTCACCTTCCCCTTACCGGAGGCGAACCCTACCGGGGAGAAGAAGAAGGCGAGCGTCGGGACCAGGTAGAGCAGCCACACCGTGACCTGGAGGACGGTCGGGTCGGGCTGGAAGTTGAACACGCCCTTCAGCAGCGTCCCGTACCAGCTGTCCGGCGGGATCGTGCCGGAGATGTCGAACGCCTTGTCGGTGAGGCCGGGCAGCCAGTCGGCCTCCTGGAGATCGTGGAAGCCGTACGCCAGCACCCCCGCCGCCACCACGACCAGCATCGCGCCGGTCCAGGTGAAGAACTTGGCGAGGTTGATGCGCAGCGCGCCCCGGTAGAACAGCCAGCCCAGCACCACCGCCGTGGCGATGCCGAGCGCCACCCCGATCAGCGGGCGGGGTGTGCCGTCACCGGCCGCGCGCACCGACGCCCATACGAACAGGGCCGTCTCCAGGCCCTCGCGGCCCACCGCGAGAGCCGCGGTGGCGACCAGCGCGCCGGTGCCCATCGCCAGGGCCGCGTCCAGCTTGCCGTGCAGCTCCGAGCGCAGATGCCGGGCCGTGCGCCGCATCCAGAACACCATCCAGGTCACCAGGACCACGGCGAGGACCGACAGTGTGCCGCCCAGCGCCTCCTGCGCCTCGAACGTCAGCTCCTGGGAGCCGAATTCGAGCGCGCACCCGAAGCCCAGCGCGAGGGCGACCGCGACGGCGATGCCGGTCCACACCGGCTTGAGCGCGTCCCTGCGGTCCGTCTTCACCAGATAGGCGATGAGGATGCAGACGACGAGGCTGGCCTCCAGCCCCTCGCGCAGACCGATCAGGTAGTTGGAGAACACGGTTATGCCTTCCCGGGGGATGCCGACGACTTGGGGGAATCGGACGACTCCGACGACTCCGACGACTTCGATGACTCCGATGACTGTGACGGCTCCGTGAACAGGGCGCTGCCCCACCAGTCGTCCGCGTCCCGCACCCCCGGCGGGATCGCGAAGACCGCCGAACCCACGTGCTGGAGGTACTCGTTGAGCGCGTCGGTCGCCAGATTGCGCTGGACCGGGATGAACCCGGTGCGCGGGTCGCGCTGGTAGGCGAGGAAGAACAGGCCCGCGTCCAGCCGTCCGAGGCCGTCGGTGCCGTCGGTGAAGGAGTAGCCGCGGCGCAGCAGCGTCGCCCCGTCGTTGGAGTCGGGGTGGGCGAGGCGCACATGCGCGGTGGGCAGCATCGCCTTGAGGAACGGTTCGTCGCGTTCCCTGGCCTTGCCGACCGGGGCGCCCTCGCCCTTGTCGCGGCCGATGATGTCCTCCTGCTCCTGGAGCGGGGCGCGGTCCCAGGTCTCGATGTGCATCCGGATGCGGCGGGCGACGAGGTAGGAGCCGCCGGTCATCCAGGCGGGCCCGTCCGGCTCGCCCACCCACACGAACTTCTCCAGCCGGTCCGTCTCCGTGCCCGCGATGTTGCGGGTGCCGTCCTTGAAGCCCATGAGGTTGCGCGGGGTCTGCTCGTCGGGCGTGGTCGAGGAGGTCTTGCCGAAGCCGAGCTGCGACCAGCGCACGACGACCTTGCCGAAGCCGATCCGGGCGAGATTGCGGATGGCGTGCACGGCCACCTGCGGATCGTCCGCGCACGCCTGCACGCACAGATCGCCGCCGCTGCGGTTCGGGTCGAGGTTGTCGCCCGCGAACTTCGGCAGGTCCACGAGGGCGTCCGGCCGGGCGCCCGCCAGGTCGAACTTCTCGAACAGGGACGGCCCGAAGCCGATGGTCAGGGTCAGCCGCGAGGGCTGGAGGCCGAGCGCCTCGCCGGTGTCGTCGGGCGGCGCCTCGGGCAGCCCCCCGTACCCGCCCTCGCCGACCGGCTGACCCGCGGTCAGCTGCCGGGCCGCGGCCGTCCAGTCCTTGAGCAGCGCGACGAGCGCGGCCCGGTCGTCGGTGGTCACGTCGAACGCGGCGAAGTGCAGCCGGTCCTGCACGGGCGTGGCGATCCCCGCCTGGTGGGCGCCGTGGAAGGCGACGGCCCCGCCGGCCGGATCAGGGGCGTCGCCGCCCGTGCGGGCCAGCGCGACCGTGCCGCCCGCTCCGGCGGCACCGAGCGCGAGCCCGGCCCCGCCCCAGCCGATCAGCGCCCGCCGGGACGGATGGCGTTCCGGGGTGTCGGTCATCGGCCCGCCCCTACTTCACCACGACCGCGGCGGCCAGCTTCGACAGCGGCTCCGCGAGCGCGTTCACCGCGTCCGACAGCTCCTTGCGATCGGCGTCGCCGACCGTGTCGTAGGAGACGAAGTCGTACGAGGACGGGTCGTCGCGGTACTGCTCCAGCAGGGTGTTCAGCGCGGCGAACTGCTTGTCCAGCTCGGTGACCAGCTCCGGGTCGTTCTCCTGGGCGACCGGCTTGAGCAGTTCGTACGACTTCTGGGCGCCCTCCACATTGGCCTTGAAGTCGACGAGGTCGGTGTGCGAGTAGCGCTCCTCCTCGCCGGTGACCTTGCCGGTGGCGACCTCGTCCAGGAGTTCCTTGGCGCCGTTGGCCATGGAGGTCGGGGTGATCTCGGCCTTGCCGACCCGGTTCTGCCAGTCGGTCAGATCGGTGATCAGCTGGTCGGCGAGCTGCTTGTCATGGTCGGTGACCTTGCCGTCCTGCCACAGCGAGCGCTCCAGGCGGTGCCAGCCGGTCCAGTCGGTCTCCGGGTCCTGGCCGGCCTCCAGGCCGTCCTCGCGCAGATCGACCTTGGGGTCGATGTGGGCCCAACGAGGGGGGGGCGGCCGGGGGGGGGAGCCCCCCCGACGCGGGGCGTGGGGGGGCGGCTGGGGGGCGGCCCCAGGGGGCGGGGGGGAGAG
>NZ_JBHYUG010000007.1:150751-172465 GCF_042749375.1 Streptomyces sp. NPDC059477
GTGTTCAGCGCGGCGAACTGCTTGTCCAGCTCGGTGACCAGCTCCGGGTCGTTCTCCTGGGCGACCGGCTCGGTGCGCTCCCAGCCGATCCGGGAGGTGGCGTACGCCGTCTTCGCGGCCTCCACGTCCCCGGCCTTGACCGCGTCCGCGAAGGTCTGCGCGAGCGGCAGGGTCTCGTCGGCCTGGGTCTGGGCGTACAGCCGGTAGGCGGCGACCGCCGCGTCCAGACGCGGGTCGCGCGCGGCGACCGCGCCACCGGTGACGGTGAGGTCCTGGCGGATGCCGTCGCCCTTCATGCCGGGCTTGCAGGCGATCTGGTACTCACCGGCCTTCACCTCGGCGGTGACCCGCTGGGTGGTGCCGGGGCCGATGTTCTCGCGCTCGGTGACCACCCGGTCGTCGGGGAAGAGGATGTACACCTCGTTGACCTTGGAGCCCTTGTTCTCCACGGCCAGCTCTATGTGCCCGGCCGCGACCTCGTGCGTGGACACCTCGCACGCGTCGTCCGTGGCGGTCACGTTGATGACATTGCCGCCGTCGCCCGAACCGCCCTTCTCGGTGCAGCCGGTGACGGCGGTCAGGGCGGCCACGGTGGCGGCGGCGGTAACGGCGAACGTGAGTCCGGCGGCACGCATACAGGCTCCATCAAACTGGCGGGAGTTAGGCGGGCCTAACTTATCGGAGCCTTACCTATCTGATACCCGGTCGTACCGTGATTCAGCTCTCATGGACGGCGTAGGCATATGGGCTGGTCAAGGGGGGTAAAAACGGGCCCCACGGGGGAGTCAAGAGGCGGTCAAGACTCCCGTCGTGGGGTCACGAGGACCGCTCCGGTGCGCGGATGAGGGAGCACCTCCACCGGCTGGTCGTACACCTCGGACAGCAGCCGCTCGGAGAAGATCTCCGCGGGCGGGCCGTCCGCCGCCACCCGACCGGCGCGCAGGACCGCCACCCGGTGCGCGTAGGCCGCCGCGAGCCCCAGATCGTGCAGGACGACCACCACCGCGTCGCCGGCCCGCGCCCGCTCCCGGCACAGCCGCAGCACCAGTTCCTGGTGCTTGAGGTCGAGGGCGGCCGTCGGTTCGTCGAGCAGCAGCAGCGGCGTCCGCTGCGCGAGCACCCGGGCCAGCGCCACCCGCGCCCGCTCGCCGCCGCTGAGCGCCGAGAACGGCCGTGCGGCGAACGCGGTCACCTCGGTCGCGGCCATCGCCCGCGCCACCGCCGGGTCGTCGTCGTCCTGGTCCACCGCGGCCCAGGGCGCCCGGCCCATCCGGACCACCTCCTCGACCGTGAAGGGGTAGGCGAGCGACGCCGACTGCGGCAGCACCGCCCGGCGCAGCGCGAGTTCGGGCGCGGACCACTCGGGCGCCGGGCGCCCATGGATCCGTACGACACCGGAGGCGGCCGGGACATCGGCGGCCAGGGCGCCCAGCAGGGTGGACTTGCCCGCCCCGTTGGGCCCGACCAGCGCCAGCACCTCGCCCGCGCGGACGGTGACGTCCACGGCCTGGAGGACCTCGCGGTCACCGAGGCGCACGCAGAGGGCCTCGGTGGTGGCGAGGATCTCGCCGGGTGCGGCCGGGGGTGGGGGAGTGGGGCGGGGGCGGAGCCTCAGGGGGAAGCGGGGGCGGCGGCGTGGGTTTTCGGGTGGGGTGGGGGTGGTGGCGGTGCCGCCGGTTTCGCCGGGGCGGTCGGGGTCAGCGGTTTCGTCGGGGCCGTTGGCGCCAGCGGTCTTGGCGGGGTCGTCGGGGGCAGCGGTCTTGCCGGGGTGATGGGTGTCCGTGGCCCGGTCGGGCCTGTCGGCGGTGGCGGTCGTGCCGGGCTCGTGGGAGCCGGCGGATTCGGCGGGGCCTTGGGGGCCGTCGGGTTCGCCGGAAGGGTCGGGGGTGGCGGTCCCGCCGGGTTCATCGGTGTCGGTGGTGGTCGGGGTCTTCCCGGGTTCATCGGTGTCGGTGGTGGTCGGGGTCTTCCCGGGTCCATCGGTGTCGGCGGTCGTCGGGGTCATGCCCAGCCTCCTTGCCTGCGGCGGGTGCGGCGTAGCAGCCAGAAGAAGAAGGGGCTGCCCACCAGTGCGGTCAGTACCCCGAGCGGCAGTTCGGCGGGGGCGGCCATCGTGCGGGCCGCGAGATCGGCGCCGAGCAGCACCACCGCCCCGCCGAGCGCGCTGCCCGGCACCAGGAAGCGATGGCCCGGTCCGGCCGCCATCCGCAGCAGATGCGGGATGACGAGACCGACGAAGCCGATGACACCGGAGACGCTCACGGCGGCGGCCGTCAGCAGCGCGACCACCAGGATCAGCACGATCCGCAGCCGCTCCACCTCCACCCCCAGATGCCGGGCGGGCCGGTCGCCGAGCGCGAGCAGGTCCAGGCGGCGCGAGTAGAACGGCGCCAGCGCCAGCCCGAGCGCCGCGCACGGCAGCACCGCCAGCACCTTGGGCCAGGTCGCCTGGGAGAGCGAGCCGAGCTGCCAGAACGTGATCTGGTTCACGGCGGCGGTGTCCGCGAGGAAGATGAACAGACCGACCAGCGCCCCGCAGAACGCGTTCACCGCGATCCCGGTGAGGATCAGCGTCACCACTTCCGTACGGCCGCCCGCGCGGGCCATCGCGTACACCAGCAGGACGGTGGCCAGACCGGCGACGAACGCCATCGCCGGGAGGGTCCAGTTGCCGAAGAAGTTCAGGCCCAGCGCGATGCAGGCGACCGCGCCGACGGCCGCGCCGAGCGAGACGCCGATGGTGCCGGGCTCGGCGAGCGGGTTGCCGAACACGCCCTGCATCAGCGCGCCCGCGCAGCCCAGCGAGCCGCCGACCAGCAGCGCGAGCACGATCCTCGGGAACCGTACGTTCCACAGCACCGACTCCGCGACCCGGTCCAGCTCATGGCCGCCGAGCCCCACCTTGTGCTGGACGGAGGCCAGGACGTCCCCGACCGGGACCGGGTAGGCGCCGATACCGGCCGCCACCGGCACCAGCACCAGCAGGCCCGCGATCAGTACGGCGGTCAGCAGCCAGGCCGGGCCACGACGGGACCGGGGAGTCGCCTTCGGCGGCGGTGCGGCGGTGCGGCCCGGGGCGTCCTCCGCCGTCTTCTCCAGGACCGTCACTCGGTACCCCCCGGGTAGAGCTGCTCGATGACCGTCGCCAGCACCTGGTCGGTGCGCGGGCCGTAGCTCAGCAGCACCCCGTCCTCGACCGACACGATCCGCCGGTCGAGACCGGCGGGCGTCTGCGCGATGCCCGGAATCTCCTCCAGCCCGTCGACGCCGCCGACCGACTCAAGTCCCTTGGACATGACGAGAATCGCGTCCGGCGCGGCCTTCACCAGCGCCTCGCTGGTGAGCGGCGTGAAATCCGCGGTGAGCCCCGATTCGGCCCCCGCGTCCACCCCGCCCGCCGCCTCGATCAGCGAGGCCGCGCCGGAGTCCGCCCCGCCGAGCAGATAGACGGAGGCCGAGCCGCGCAGATAGAGAAACGCCACCCGCGGCTTGTCCTCCCCCTCCCCTTGTTCCGGAACGTCCTCCCGTACGGCGGTGATCCGCTGCTCGGAGCGTTCGGTCAGCTCCGTACCGGCGGACGGTACGCCGAGCGCCCCGGCCACCGCCTGGATGCGCGGGCCGACATCGGCCAGGCCCTTGGCGGGGGCGACGGTCAGCACCGGCACCCCGGCCGCGCGGATCTGGTCCAGCGACTCGACGGGGCCGGTCGTGGTCTCGGCGAGCACCAGGTCCGGCCGGAGCGAGAGCACGCCCTCGGCGGAGACATCGTGGGCGCGGGTGACCAGCGGCAGGTCCGCGGCCTGTTCGAAGGTGGTGGAGATGTCCCGGGCGACCACCCGCTCGCCGAGCCCGAGGCTGAACACGATCTCGCTGAGCGAGCCGGACAGCGGCACGATCCGGTCGGCCGCACGCAGGGTGAGCCGTTCGCCGTCCGCGGAGGTGACGGTGACCGGGAAGTCCGGCGCCGGGGTCCCGGTGAGCGGCTCGACCCGGTCGGCGGCCTGCGCGGCGGCGGCCGGGGCCGGGTCCGCCGAGTCCGGGTCCGTACCCGTACCGCCGCCGGATCCGGTCGAAGCGGAACAGCCCGCCGTGGTCAGGGTGAACACCGCCAGCAGGACTCCCGCCAGCCGTGTGCGCAAAGGTCGCACGTCCCATTCCTCTCCGCACCGGACCTTCCGGAATCACTCGATGGAGTTTAGGTTAGCCTTACCTGGCTGGCTAGATCAGGTCAGGCCCTGGCTGGTTCTTTTCGCTTGCGACCGTTCCCTCGGGTTGCCCTCGTCGTCCCACCCGAGTGGCCCCGAGTCACCCCTGTTCGCCCTTGTTCGCCCTTGTCGTCCGTCGGAGGTCCGTCATGTCCCCACCCCCGCCGCCCGTGCGGTCGCGCCGGTACGGCTGGATCGCCGCGCTGTGCCTCGCCGTGCTGGGGGCGCTGCTCCCGGCCGGTGCCGCGTCGGCCGCGAGCGGCCCGGTGCAGGGCGGACGGCTGGACTGGGGCGTCAAGGCGTCCTTCCAGAGCTATGTCACCGGGCCCATCGCCCAGGGCAGTTACACCCTGACCGGCGGCGCGGCCACGGTCGGCGCGAGCCAGTTCCGGTTCCACTCGGCGGCCGGTACGTACGACGCGGGCACCGGCGCGTTCAGTGCCGCCTTCTCGGGCGGGGTGCGGTTCGTCGGGCACCGGGACGACTCCGGCGCGTACGAACTGGACATGACGATCAGTGGGCCCACGGTCCGGATCTCCGGCGGCGGCGGCACGCTCTATGTGGATGTCACCAGCAAGGCGAAGGGCACCGGGGCGGTCACGACGTCCCGTCAGGTGCCCTTCGCCTCCCTCTCCCTGGGCGGGATCGACATGACGGGCGGCGGCACGGCCGTCACCCTCAACAACCTCCCCGCCACCCTCACCGCCGAGGGCGCTGCGTCCTTCGCCGGTTACTACACGGCCGGGACCCCGCTGGACCCGGTGAGCCTGTCGGCGGACATCACGGCGGTGGACCCGGAGCCGACGCGGACACCGACGCCGACGCCGACGCCGAAGGCGAGCGACTCGGCCGCCGAGGGCGCCGAGGGCGCCGCCTCCGGACAGCGGATCCAGGACGGGGCCGTCGACTGGGGTGTGCGCCGCACCTACCGCGAGTACGTCACCGGGGACATCGCCCAGGGCGAGTGGACGCTGTCATCCGGCGCGCAGGACGGTGGCGCGCTGTTCCGCTTCCCCGGTGGTGAAGGGACGTACACCGATGGAGAGCTGAAAGCCGAGTTCACAGGCGAGGTGCGGTTCACCGGTGAACACGGGCTCGATCTGCGGCTCAGCGGTTTTCACCTCACCGTCGCCGACGGCAAGGGCACGCTCCACGCCCAGGTGAACGGCGCCGCCCAGAGCGTCTCCCTGGTCACCTTCACCGCCGCCGCCGAGGACCTCAAGCCCGAGAACGGCCTGGTCGCCCTCACCGAAGCCCCGGCCAAGCTCACCGAGACCGGCGCGAAGGCGTTCGGCGGCATGTACCAGAAGGGCACGGACATGGACCCCGTCTCCCTGGCCATCGCCCTCACCGAGGACGCGCGACTGCCCGCCCTGCCCGACCTCGGCGGCTCCGCCACCCCGACCCCTCAGCCGTCGCAGCCGTCAACGCCGGACGACAAGGCGACCCCGGCCACCGAGCCGGTCGCCGCCGACCAGGACGGCAACGGCTTCCCCACCCTCCCCGTCACCCTCACCGCGGCCCTGCTGCTGCTCGCCGCCGCGGCCCTCGCGTACGTCACACGCAGGCGCCGCACCCGTACGGCAGCGGCAGCGGCGACGACGCCCCCCGCGCCGACGGACGAGAACTGACCCCCGAGCACCCCCCGCCCCCCCCCGAACACCCCCCCGCCCCCCCCGAACACCCACTTCCCTCCAGGAGAACCACCCATGACCACCAGACCCCGACCCCGACGCCGCAGCACCGCCCTCGCCACCACCGTCGCCACGGCCGCCGCGCTGGGCACCACCGCCCTCGCCATGGCCGCCGCCACACCCGCCACGGCGGCCGAGATCCCGCTCAGCAACTACGAGCTGACCTGGGGCATCAAGGAGTCCTACCGCGACTACGTGATCGATGCGGCGGCGGGCACCTTCACCGCCTCCGACGGCGCCACGCAGGCCGCCGACAACGGAGTGTTCACCTTCACCGGGGGCACCGGCACCTACGACTCCACCACGCACGCCGTGAACGTCGCCTTCGAGGGCACCCTGAAGATCGAGTCGGTGCGGCACGGTTTCGAGACCACTCTGTCCGACGTGCGGTTCGACAGCGCGGCGGGTGAGGTCACCGCCGATGTCACCCGCGACGGGGCCACCCTGGACGACGTACCCCTGGCCGAGTTCACCCTCACCCGGACCATGGCGGACATGGCGACCGTGCTCACCCAGGGGGCCGCGGACGTCTTCGGCAGCCCGAGCTACGCGGGCGCGGCGGGCGACCCGCTGACGGTGGTCGACAAGACGCCGAAGCCCACCGGCACCCCGACCCCCACCGGCACACCCACCCCGACCGGGACGCCCACCGGCACCCCGACCGGCACTCCCACCGGCACCCCGACCGGTACCCCGACCCCCACGAAGACCCCGTCGCCGACCACCACGTCCTCGCCCACCGGCACCCCGAGCCCGAGTCCGACCGCCACGCGGCCGACCGAGGCCCCCGCCCAGGGCGACCTCGCCGACGGCACCTTGACCTGGGGCATCAAGGAGTCCTTCCGTACGTATGTCGTGGACGGCGTCGCGGCGGGTGACATCACGGTGTCCGGCGGGGCCTCGCAGGCCACGGGCAACGGAGTCTTCACCTTCCCGGACGCGACCGGCACGTACGACACCGAAGCCGACACGCTCACCGCCGAGTTCCAGGGCGCGGTCAACTTCAAGGGCCACCAGGACGGCACCGAGTACGGCCTCGACCTGACCCTCAGCGACATCAGGGCCACACTGGACGGCGGCAGCGGCGAACTCACCGCCGATGTCACCAGCCTGGGCCAGAAGTCCGAGGACGTGGTCCTCGCCGACCTCACCGCCAAGTCGGCCGACCTGGCCGCGACGGACGACGTCATCACCCTGAACGACATCGCCGCCGAACTCACCACCGAGGGCGCCGAGGCGTTCAGCGACTTCTACGACCCCGGCTCCGCACTCGACCCGGTCGACCTGTCCGTGGCCCTCACCGAGGGCGCCGAACTGCCCGGCGGCGACGGCGGCGACGACGGCGGATCGGACGGCTCCACGGGCGGCACAGGCTCCACGGGCGGCACGGGCGGAAGCGGCGGCACCACGGGCGCGACCACCGGTGGCGTCAGCGGCGGCCTGGCCGCCACCGGCTCCGATGTCCCGGTCGCCGCCCTCGGCACCGCGGCGGCGCTCACCGTCGTGGCGGGCGCGGGAGTGGTCGTGGCGATGCGCAGGCGCCGTACGCAGGCGTAGTCGAGCGGTACCGGAGGCGGACCGAACCTGGCCATCACGGCCCGGCTCGGTCCGCTTCTTTTGTGCGGGAGGCGGCGTACGGGTACCCCGTGGCTACACCTTGCCGGTCTGTTCCCCTGCCAAGTCCCCGACGCGCTTCGTGCCGGACGCGGAGGCAGGTGCCTCGGCGGCGCCGCTCTCATCCGGCAGGAGGTGGGACACAAGGCCGGATGCCCACCCGGCGGTGAGGGGCTCGTTGGTGAAGACGGCCCGGTAGTAGAGGGGGGCGAGGATGGCGTCCGTGGTGCGCTCCAGGGTCGGGTGCCCATGGCCTCTGGCCTGCTCGCGTTCAAGGATGGCTTCGAGCTGCTGCTGGCGTTCGCCGCGGCATGCGGCGGCACCCTGTTCTCCGCCGATGCCGATGGTGGCTCGCACCAGAGCGAGGGTGTCCGGGTCGCAGAGGTCTTTTGCCAGGTCGGACGCATACCGCTCCAGGTCGCCGCGGAGGGTCCCGGTGTCCGGTACCACGATGTCGCCGGAGAAGCGGCTCGTGGCGACGTCGGCGAGCAGTTCGCCGATGGAGCCCCAGCGGCGATAGACCGTGGTGGCGTGCACGCCGGCGCGCGAGGCCACGACCGGGATGGTCAGTTCACCGGCCTCATCGGTGAGCAGGTCCTTGACGGCCTGGTGGACGGCCGCCCGGACCCGGGCAGAGCGGCCACCGGGCCGACTTTCGGTGCGGCGGGGGGACGTCGTAGCAGGCATGTGACCAGTATTGCATTGGTCACTGCCTTTTTATCGCATCGTTCGCTGCGTTTGTGTTAGGCTCAAGCCGTTAACGCAATGATCACTGCGAGGTTTTGTGCCTCAGGAAGTGAGTCCTCCTGTGTCCGGTCCACCCTTCGCGGGCCCCGAGATGAGCCCCCTGCGACTGAGGGACGTCACGGTCGCCAACCGTGTGTGGATGTCTCCGATGGCCCAGTACTCCGCCGCTGCCGACGGCAAGCCGACCGACTGGCACCTCGTGCACTACGGGGCGCGAGCGGTCGGCGGAGCGGGGCTGATCATGGTCGAGGCCACAGCCGTCGGGCCGTCCCACCGATGCACCGCTGCTGACCTCGGACTCTGGAACGAAGAGCAGGCCGCCGCTCACCGGCGCCTGACCTCATTCATCTCCGGGCAGGGTGCGGTGCCTGCCATTCAGCTCCAGGCCGCGGGCCGGAAGGGGTCGCACAAGCTTCCCTGGCACGGGCTGGGCCAGAACGACCCTGTGCACGTGGGTGAGGGCGGTTGGGACACCATCGCGCCGTCGACGGTCCCCTTCGGTGACCTGAGCCTTCCGCGGGAAGCGAGCCACGCCGACATCGACCGGACGGTCGCGGACTTCGCCCACTCGGCCACGATGGCGCACCACGCGGGGTACCAGGTGGTCGAAATCCAGGCCTCTCACGGATACATCCTCCACGCGTTCCTCTCTCCGCTGTCCAATCACCGGACGGATGAATACGGCGGAACCCTCCAGAACCGCATGCGATTTCCGCTGCGCGTGGCCCAGGCCGTTCGACAGGCGTTTCCGGCGGAGAAGCCGGTCTTCGTCCGGATCACCGCCACGGACTGGGTCGAAGGAGGCATCTCGATGGACGAAGCGGCGGTTTTCGCCAAGGAACTGGCCGCCGTCGGTATCGACCTCCTCGACGTCACCTCCGGTGTGCTGCTCCAGGACGCGCAGGCCCGCCCGCCGGTCCGCGAAGGAGTTCACATCGAGTTCGCCGACACGCTCAGGACAGCGTCGGGGCTCCCCGTCGCCCCGGTCGGGCAGATCGCCGATCTATCGCTGGCAGGCGACGTCGTGGCGAGTGGCCGTGCGGACGCGGTGCTGATGGGGAGGGCACTGCTGCGCGATCCGTACCTGGTCCTCCGCCACCGCCGCGACGACCCCTCGTCCTGGCCGAATCAGTACTACCGGGCCCTGTGAGAGCAGAGTCGCGGACGGAAGGTGAAGGGAGAATCCGATGACATCCGTACATCGCGCTGCCGGGGGCCCTAGGACCGGGAAGCCGGACGGTACGAAGACCGG
The DNA here is from genome assembly GCF_042749375.1 of Streptomyces sp. NPDC059477. Classification (NCBI taxonomy): domain Bacteria; kingdom Bacillati; phylum Actinomycetota; class Actinomycetes; order Kitasatosporales; family Streptomycetaceae; genus Streptomyces; species Streptomyces sp. NPDC059477. The sequence continues at coordinate 160,264 of NZ_JBHYUG010000007.1, forward strand.
GCACACATCCGCCGGTGCTTCGCACCGCAGGCCGGGCAAGGGCGCCTTTGCCGCCGTAGCCGCGGTCTTCATCCTCTTTCTGGCCGCTTCCAGCGCGCCGTCCCCCCTCTATGTGATCTATCAGGAGCAGTGGCATTTCGCGGCGTGGGCACTGACCGTCGTCTTCGCTCTCTATGTCCTCGGCATGCTGGCCTCGCTGCTGACCGTGGGAGGGCTGTCGGACCATCTCGGCCGTCGGCCGGTCCTCGCTGCCGCGATCGCACTGGAAGTGGTCGCGCTGGTCCTCTTTCTGGTCGCGGGGAACGTATACGTCCTGTCCGCCGCCCGCGTATTGCAGGGCATGGCGACCGGGGCCGCGACAACGACGCTGAGCGCCATGCTCGTCGACCTCGAACCCGTGCGCGGGCGGGCCGGGGTCGTCACCTCCATCGCGCCCCTGAGCGGACTCGCGGCCGGTGCTCTGGGCAGCGGCCTGCTCGTGGAACTCGCCCCGTCACCGACCCGGCTGGTCTACGCACTGCTGCTCGCCGGAATGGCGGCGGCGGCGGTGGTGGCCGCGCGGACCCCCGAGACCTCGCCGCGCCGCCCGGGTGCCATCGCCTCCTTGCGCCCGCGGGTCGCGATGCCCGCCCATCTGCGCGCCGACCTGGTGCCGCTCGTGCCCGCGGGAATCGCCGCCTGGGCTCTCGCCGGTATGTACCTCTCCCTCGGCCCATCCGTCGCGGCCCAGTTGCTGGGGCTGGACAGTCATCTGATCGGCGGCGTCGTCGTGACGCTCCTGGCGGGCACCGGAGCGCTCGCCATCACCCTGCTCCGCTCCAGGCCGGCTTCCACACTGCTGGCCCCATCGGCCGCACTGCTCGGGATCGGCACGCTGATATCGCTCCTCGGAGTGGCGCAGGGCCTTGCCTGGCTCGCCGCCGTCGGCACCGTCATCTCCGGTATCGGCTTCGGCGCCTCGGTACTGGCCACCTTCGGGACCTTGGCCCGCGTCGCCGAGCCGCATGAGCGCGGCGCGGTGTTCGCCCTGGCGAACGTCATCAACTACCTGGGAAACAGCGTTCCCGCCGTACTCGGAGGAATCGCCGTCACCCACTTCGGACTGAGGACGGCAGCGGAGATCTACGCGCTCGCCATCGCGGTGATCACCTTCTCCGCCCTGGCACTGCGTCTGAACCAGGTACGCGCGGAGCGCCACTCGGCCACCACCGCGAAGACGGCTCCGTGCGGTTGAGCCGCCAGCAATACCCACACGCCAACCACACGGCAACCCACACGCGAACCCACACGCCAACCCACATGCCAACCCACACGGTTTTTTCACCACCTTCGAAAAGGAGAAATCATGACGACCAGGGCAAGGAAGCATCTTGAGGTGCAGCGGGAAGGCCACACGACCATCAGGTACACGGTCAGTGGCCCCGCCTCGGGAACGACGCTGGCGCTCATCCATGGATGGGGCCTCAATCGGACCGACTTCGACGCGATCACCGATCATCTGCCTGACAACGTTCGCGTCATAGCCGTCGACCTCCCCGAGCACGGCGAATCGCGGTCGACGCGGAACGTCTGGACGATCGAGGAATTCGGCCGCGACGTAGCCGCCGTCCTGGAAGCGGAATCGGTGGACACGGCCATGGTCGCCGGGCACTCTCTCGGCGGGGCGGTCGCTGTCGAGGTCGGCCGGCGATTGCCCGACAAGGTGTCGCACATCGTGGCCCTCGACGCGCTGCACTACCTCGGCCTGTTTCCCCCGCAGAGCGCGGAGCGGATCGAGGCGATGGAGAACCTCTTCCGCCAGGACTTCGAAGGAGCGGTGCGGGGGCTGGTCGAGGGAGGTTCGCCCGCCGGGACCGACGAGGCCCTCAAGGATGCCTACTTCGCGAAGATGGTCGCGGTGCGGCAGCCCGCCGGCCTGCATTCCATCATCGGTCTGGTGCACTGGGACATGGACGCGGCGCTGCGCGAGACGAAGCAGCCGATCACCGTCTTCGCGGTACGGGACCTCACGGATCAGGAAGCGATCGAGCGCTACGGCGACCGTTTCGACATCGTGCTCATCGACCTCGGCAGCCACCACTTCCAGGCGGAGGCACCCGAAGGCACGGCACGGCTTCTGGCCGGCGTGGTGGGCGCCAAGTAGGCACGGCACAGGTCCTTCAGACGGATGGTCACAGCCGCCGCCGCCGGTCATGGGGTTGAGCGAGAGCAAGCATCCGCTGCTGTGGGACGGCTGACTTGGCGATCCGGCTCATGGTGAGCGAGACTCGGCGACCGAACCGCCACGCCGACCCGAGCGGATGCCGCACAGCCGGACATCAACGTGCAGGTCATCCCGTACAGGGTCGGCGTCCACCCCGGTATGCCGGGCAGCTTCAGCCTCCGCTCGATGGCCGGGTACGTCTCACCGTCGCGCAAGAGCTGACGCGAGGAAAGAGGACACCATGACCCCCGTCGACCCCGCCGAAGGCCCCCGCCCGGAGGGCACGCCCCTGCCCGGCGTCCGTGGCACGGGCACCGCCGAGTTCGGCTCCTGATCTGGTGACCGACTACGACGTGCTGCGCGTCTTCTGCGCGGCGAACGGTGGCTTCGGCGGTGAACTGGGCGTCGTAAGGGACGGATCCGTCCTGCCGGACCCGGGGGACCGGCAGGAGCTGGCGGCCAAACTCGGCTTCGGCGAGACGGTGTTCGTGGATGACCCCGAGCGCGGGATCGTGGACCTCTACGCCCCCGGCGCCCGGCTGTCCTTCGCCGGGGACGCGTGTGTCGGGGCCGCCTGGCTGACGGATCTGCCGGAGCTGGTCACGGCCGCCGGGGCCGTCGGGGCCCGCCAGGACGGGGAGTTCAGCTGGATAGAGGCGCTGCCCGAGTGGGCCGCGCCGCGGGTCTTCCGGCAGTGTGCGAGCGCCGCCGAGGTCGACGCGCTACGGGTGCCCCCGCCGGGGGAGTGGCTGTACGCCTGGGCCTGGGAGGACGAGGCGGCCGGGCGGATCAGGGCGCGGGGCTTCCCGGGCCGGGACGACGGCGTGGCGGAGGACGAGGCCACCGGGGCGGCGGCCCTCCAGCTCACGGCCCGCCTGGGCCGCGCCCTGAACATCACTCAGGGCGCGGGCTCCCAGATCCTCACGGCTCCGCAGCCCGAGGGGTGGGTGGAGATAGGGGGACGGGTGGTGCTGGAGAGGTAGGTGAGGGGGACCGCTCACGCGGTGAGCGGGAACTCCTCGCCGAGCGCCCGGAACACGCCCGTGTTCAGCGCGAACGCCCGCTTGCACTCGGACACGATCCGCTGCTTCTCCAGATCGTCGGCCTGCACCGCGTCCAGCAGCTCCCGGTAACCGCGCTTGAACGCCGCCGGGTTGCCGATCTCCTCGAAGACATAGAACCGCACGCCGTCGCCCTTGCGCGCGAAGCCCCAGGTCTTCTCCGCCTTGTCGCGGATGATCTGGCCGCCGGACAGATCGCCGAGGTAGCGGGTGTAGTGGTGGGCGACATAGCCGCCGGGCCAGCTCTGCGCGCACTCGCGCACCCGGTCCGCGTACTCCTGGGTGGCGGGCAGCGCGGACACGCCCGTACGCCAGTCCGGGCCGCGCAGATGCTCCAGGTCCCGCTCCAGTGACGCCAGCCGGAACAGCTCCGGCTGGATGAAGGGCCCCACGACCGGGTCCGCCGCGAGCGGTCCGGCGCCGGTCTCCAGCGCCTCGTACACGAACCACAGTTGTTCGGTGTAGCGCGCGTAGGCGTCCACGCCGAGCCTGCCGCCGAGCAGATCGCTCATGAAGGTCGAGTTCTCCGCCTCCACGTGCTGTTCGTGGGACGCGGTGCGGATGAGTGTCGAGAACGAGTCCATGGGTCCGATTCTCTATGGTTAGGCTAACCTAAGTCAATGCCTTGCCGACTGGTTGTCGGCAAACTTGCCGACGCCCTGTCGGTAAAAATAGTACTCCGGGGGAACGCAAAAGGCCCGCCCCCTGGAACGGAACGAATCCGCCAGGGAGCGGGCCGGGGCACCGGTACGGCTACGGCAGCGTGAGGATCTCCGCGCCCGTGTCCGTCACCACCAGCGTGTGCTCGAACTGCGCGGTGCGCCTGCGGTCCTTCGTGACGACCGTCCAGCCGTCGTCCCACATGTCGTACTCGTGCGTCCCGAGCGTCAGCATCGGCTCGATGGTGAAGGTCATCCCTGGCTGGATCACGGTCGTGGCGTGCGGGCTGTCGTAGTGCGGGACGATCAGCCCGCTGTGGAAGGCGGAACTGATCCCGTGCCCGGTGAAGTCCCGCACCACCCCGTACCCGAAGCGCTTGGCGTACGACTCGATGACCCGGCCGATGATGTTGATCTGGCGCCCCGGCCTGACCGCCTTGATCGCACGGGCGAGCGACTCCCGGGTCCGCTCCACCAGCAGCCGGCTCTCCTCGTCCACGTCCCCGACCAGGTACGTGGCGTTGTTGTCGCCGTGCACGCCACCGATGTACGCCGTCACGTCCAGGTTCACGATGTCGCCGTCGTGCAGGACGGTCGTGTCCGGGATGCCGTGGCAGATGACCTCGTTGACCGAGGTGCACAGCGACTTGGGGAAGCCGCGGTAGCCGAGGGTGGAGGGGTAGGCCCCGTGGTCGCACATGTAGTCGTGCGCCACCCTGTCCAGCTCGTCCGTGGTCACTCCCGGCGCGATCAGCTTCGCCGCCTCCGCCATCGCCCGCGCGGCGATCCGGCCGGCGATCCGCATCGCCTCGACGGTCTCCGGTGTCTGCACCTCGGGGCCGGTGTACGGGGTCGGCGCGGGCTTGCCGACGTACTCCGGGCGCCGGATGTTTCCGGGTACGGAACGGGTGGGAGACAGCTCCCCTGGGACGAGCAGCGACTGGCCAGACATGCCAGCGAGTCTAACCAGCGGGCATGGGGGACCATGTCAGAGGCGAAAGGAGCCGCTCATGGCCCTGTTCAAGAAGCGCACGGTCGGTAAGCCGGGTGAGTGGTACTACTGCCTGGAGCACAAGAAGGTCGAGGAGGGGCCGGAGTGCCCCGGCAAGGACCGCTTCGGCCCCTACGCCAGCCGCGAGGAGGCCGAGCACGCGATGGACTCCGCCCGTGAACGCAACCTCGAATGGGAGACGGATCCTCGCTGGCATGACGCGGGTACGGGTGCGGGGGAGCGGGACGAGGACTGAGGTGTGGGGGCGGGTGCGGGTTCGGTGGAGGCTGGTCGCGCAGTTCCCCGCGCCCCCGAAGAAGCAGGGCGTTGCCGCCCGCCCCCGCTCCGACCGTCCCCCCCCGGCTAGGCAGCCGCCTCCGCTGTCGCCCCGCCGGCCATCCCCTCCCGCCGTTCCCGCAAGGCCCGCGCATGCGGGTTCGTGCGGACGTCGTACGTCATCAGCTTCGGGAGGCACAGCGCCAGCAGCCCCACCGCGCCCACGCAGAGCAGACCCCCGGACCACACCGACGCGCGCACCCCCAGCCAGGCGGCGCCGCCACCCGCGCGCACCTGGCCGAGCTGAGGGCCGACGGAGTACGACAGCAGCTCGATCCCGGCCAGCCGCCCCCGCAGCTCATCGGGGATCGTCTGGTTCCACATCGCCGAGCGGAAGATCCCGCTGACCATGTCACAGGCCCCGGCCACGGTCAGACACAGCAGCACCAGCCAGACGTTCCCGGTCAGCCCCGCGCACGCGATGGCCGCACCCCACAGCGCCGCCGACACCGCCACCATCCGCCCGTGCCGATGGATCCGCGAGGTCCAGCCCCCGGTCAGCCCGATCAGCATCGACCCGAACGGGATCGCCGCGTACATCAGCCCCAGCGACCACGGCGCCGCCAACTCGTCCGCGAGGAACGGCAGCACCGCCAGCGGCATCGCCAGACACATCGCCGCGAGGTCCACCGCATACGTGCCGAGCAGCTCCTTGCGGCTCCACGCGTACCGGGCGCCCGCCCAGATCGCCGTCAGCGAGGGCTTCACGGCCTCCAGCCCGGCCGGGGACGGGGCGATGCGCCACAGCAGCACCAGCGACACGGCGAACGTCAGCAGATCCGCCGCATACGCCCAGCCCAGCCCCGCGTACGCCACCACCACCCCGGCGACCGCCGGGCCCGCGACCCCGCCCACGGTCCAGCGCAGGGCGTTCAGTGAGGCGGCGGCCGGCAACTGCTCATGGGGGACGATCCTCGGCCACAGCGAGTCCAGCGCCGGGCGCTGCACCGAGACCAGCATCGCGGACAGCGCGGCGACCACGTACAGCGGCCAGATCATCGGCTCCGGCAACATCGCGTTGACCAGCAGCAGCCCCGCCAGCACGCCCTGTCCGACCTCGGTCCGCACGATCAGCTTGCGCTTGTCCAGCGCGTCCGCGAGCGCACCCCCGTACAGCCCGAAGACGATCAGCGGCACCAGCTCCACCGCGCCGATCGCGCCCACCGCAGCCGCCGATCCGGTCAGCTCCTTGATCTGCACGGGCAGTGCGACGAAGGTCAGGAAGGACCCGAAGTTGGTGACCAGTCCGGCGAGCCACAGCCGCCGGAAGTCCGCCGAGGAGTGCCAGGGGGAGAGGTCGGGGAGCAGGGCCCGCAGCCGGGAGGGGGGTTCGGCGGCCGGGGACCGGTCCACCGCCGGGGGATGTTCAGCACTCACGAACCGGCATCGTCCCCGGCGGTGAATGGACAATGCAACAGGTTTTCGATGTCGGGTGGATCACCAGCGGGCCGGTGGCGGTGCCGTCAGATGGTCCGCCAGCCTCGACACCCGGTCCCGCAGCCGGCGCCGGCCGCGCGGGGTGGGCAGGCAGTTCTCGCCCGCCGCCGCGCTGACCAGGTGCTGGACGGTGTCCAGGTCCAGTTCCCCGGTCGCCGGAACCGTCAGCGCCTCATGGGCCATCCCGCACAGCTCCCGCTCCCCGGAGCCCAGCGCCAGGACCGTCACCCCGGCCCGCCGGGCGTCGTGCACCCGCTCAAGGAGCGGGGCGTCCGGCCGCTCCGGCGCCACCACCAGCAGCGTCTCCCCGCGCCTGGCCGCCTCGATCCGGCCCAGGCCGACCGCGAGGTGCGCCGGGTCCGAGGGACGCGCGGCGTGCCGTACGAGCGTCGGGGCCAGTTCCGGCGTACCGGACCAGGCGGCCTCGTCCACCAGATGGGCCGCCAGATGCCACGGCTCGTACTCCCGGGTGCCCACCAGCAGCAGCCCGCCCCCGTGCGACACCACCGATCCGCGCAACGCGCCCGCGAAGCCGCGCGTCGCCCCCAGCCACTCGGTCCCGGCGAGCACTTCGCGCAGCAGCGCGACCCTGACGGCGTCCATAGCCCCGCATACTGCCGCAACATGCCACTCGTGACCCGGAGTTCACCCCGAATTCGCCCTTCCTGGGGACATCCACCCTCTATGGCCCGCCCTGGCAGCCGATCCCCGCCACCATCCATCCATCCCGACCGATCCCCATCCATCCATACCGACGGTCGTCCCCCCTCCGCCCTCCGCATTCGACCAGGAGCCGCGCATGACCACCCCCACACCCACCCCCGCCGCCTCCCCCACCCCCACCTCCGAGGTGACCGTCCCCTTCCGCGCGGGGCGCGAGGGATACGCCAGCTATCGCATCCCGGCGCTCGTCACCACCGCGTCCGGCACGCTGCTCGCCTTCTGCGAGGGGCGGGTCGAGTCCTCGAAGGACTGGGGGCACATCGACATCGTCCTGAAGCGGTCCACCGACGGCGGTCGCACCTGGGGCCCGCTCCAGGTCGCCGCCGACAACGGGGCCGGACTCGCGGGCAACCCGGCGCCGGTGGTGCTGGACACCGGCCGGATCCTGCTGGTGCACGTCCGCTCGTCCGCCGCCGCCTCCGAGGACCTGATCCTGCGCGGCCAGGTCTCCGAGGCCGACGGACGCCGGATCTGGGTGCGGCACAGCGACGACGACGGCCGCACCTGGTCCCCGGCCCGGGACATCACCAAGCAGGTCAAGAAGCCCGGCTGGCGCTGGTACGCCACCACCCCCGGCCACGGCATCCAGCTCACCGGCGGCCGGGTCGTCGTCCCCGGCAACCACACCCTGCCGCCCGCGCCGGGCGGCACCGGCACGGAACCGCAGTACAACAGCGGTCACTGCCTGCTCAGCGACGACCGGGGCGAGAGCTGGTACCTCGGCTATCTCGACCAGAACACCAACGGATACATCAACGTCAACGAGACGATGGCCGCCGAACTCCCCGACGGCCGCGTCTACTTCAACGCCCGCAACGACTCCCGCTCGCCCGGCACCCGCGCCGACGCCCACTCCACGGACGGCGGCCGGACCCTCGTCCTGCCCTTCCGCCCGCAGGCCGGGCTGATCGCCCCCGTCTGCCAGGGCAGCGTGCTCCAGCTGCGCGACCCGGATGTCCTGCTCTACGCCGGCCCCGCGCTCCATGACTTCCGGGCCCTGCTGACCATCCGCGCCTCCTACGACCACGGCACCACCTGGGAGCCGGTGTTCACCGCCGACGGACTGCCCGCCGCCTACTCCGACCTGGCGCGTGTCGACGCGCGGACCCTCGGACTGCTGTACGAGACCGGGGACTTCGGGGCGTACGAGCGGATCGCCTTCCGGCGGGTGTCCGTGACACGCCTCACCAGTGGGTACGACGGGGGCGGACGTAGAGTCGGGCCATGACCTCTACCGACAGTGCCGCCACCGATCCCGCCGCCCGGAAGGCCCCCGCCAAGGACCCGTGGGACCTGCCCGATGTCTCCGGGCTGGTCGTCGGGGTGCTCGGCGGGACCGGGCCGCAGGGCAAGGGCCTCGCCTACCGGCTCGCCCGCGCCGGACAGAAGGTGATCATCGGCTCCCGGGTCGCCGAGCGGGCCGTCGCCGCCGCCGACGAGCTGGGCAACGGCGTCGAGGGCGCCGACAACGCCGAGACCGCCCGGCGCAGCGACATCGTGATCGTCGCCGTGCCGTGGGACGGCCACGGCAAGACGCTTGAGTCGCTGCGCGCGGAGCTGGCCGGGAAGCTGGTCGTCGACTGTGTCAACCCGCTCGGCTTCGACAAGCAGGGCGCCTACGCGCTCAAGCCGGAGGAGGGCAGCGCCGCCCAGCAGGCCGCCGCGCTGCTGCCCGACTCGCGGGTCACGGCCGCCTTCCACCACCTCTCGGCGGTGCTGCTCGAAGACCCCGAGATCGACCGGATCGACACCGATGTGATGGTCCTCGGCGAGGAGCGCGCCGATGTGGAGATCGTCCAGGCGCTGGCCGGCCGTATCCCCGGCATGCGCGGCATCTTCGCCGGACGGCTGCGCAACGCCCACCAGGTGGAATCGCTGGTGGCGAATCTGATCTCGGTCAACCGCCGCTACAAGGCCCACGCCGGGCTCCGGGTCACCGACATCTGAGCCGATGGGGGACACCGCCGGTCGATGGGGGACACTGGGGAGCGCGCCGACGCAGCACCCGGCGCCGCGCCCCGTGTCCCCCCGGACGCGCCCCCACCGCACCCCTCCCGCCCCGACAGGAGCCGAACCCCATGTCCCGCCTGGCCCTCTACGCCGTGATCGTCTGCGTCCTCGCCGTCGCCGCCGCCGTCGTCTCCTTCGTCCAGGGCAGCTGGCTGGGGATCGTCTGGGTGCTGCTGGCGGGCCTGTCGTCCAACATGGCGTGGTACTACCTCAAGCGCGGCAAGGCCGCCGGGCGCGGGCCGACGGTCACCGGATGAGCCCGCAGTACGGGTCCGACTCCCGCCAGAACTGATACAGATCGCGCCCGCAGTAGCTCTCGATCTCGCTGATCCCCAGCCCCCGCAGCAGGGCGTCGATCGCGTCGAAGAACGCCCCGTTGATCGACGGCACCCACAGCAGCGCGAACACGAACAGCAGTCCGAACGGCGCGAACGGCTCCACCTGACGCCGGACGCTGTGCGACAGCCACGGCTCGATCACGCCGTAGCCGTCCAGGCCCGGCACCGGCAGGAAGTTCAGGATGGCGGCGGTGACCTGGAGCAGCGCGAGGAACGCCAGCGCGTACCGGAAGTCGGCCGGCACACCCGACAGCGCGTCCAGCCAGAACGGGGCCGTGCACACGATCGCGAACAGTACGTTCGTCAGCGGCCCGGCCGCCGAGATCAGACTGTGCCTCCAGCGCCCCCGGATCCGCCCCCGCTCGATGAACACCGCGCCGCCGGGGAGCCCGATCCCGCCCAGGATCACGAAGACCACCGGCAGCACGATGCTCAGCAGGGCGTGCGTGTACTTCAGCGGATTCAGCGTGAGGTAGCCCTTGGCGCCGACCGAGATGTCCCCGCTGTGCAGCGCGGTCCGGGCGTGCGCGTACTCGTGCAGACACAGCGACACGATCCACGCCCCGGTCACGAACAGGAACACGGCGATCCCCGGCTGCTCGGCGAACCGCGTCCAGGTGGCCCACCCGGTGACCGCCGTGACGGCGACGATCCCAAGGAACACCGGACTGATCCGCCGCTCGGCACGGCTGAGGGCAAGGGGCATGCGGGGGACTCCAGGGCTGTGAATCGGGCGACAGAGCGAAGCTGACCTCCCCCAGCATGCCTGCTCCCGAAATCCACCGGGACCCCAGTGCCCTTGGGGGCGCGGGGAACGGCGCGACCAGCCCCCACCACCCGCACCCGCGAGACCACCGCAGCCGCGCCCTCGCCGGTGAGGAACGACGAACGACCACGCCACGCCGCCAAGGGGCGCGGGGAACTGCGCGACCAGCCCCCACCGGCCCGCACCCGCAGGACAACCCCCCGCACCGAAACCCCCGAACCGGCGACAATGACCCCGTGCGCTATCGGATTCTCGGCCCCACCCAAGCCTTCCGCGACGACGGATCACCCATCCCCCTGGGCGGCGCACGCCTCCGCGCGCTGCTGACCGCACTCGCGCTGCGCCCCGGCCGCACCGTCCCCGTGACCCACCTGGTCGACCAGGTGTGGGACGGCGACCCACCCGCGGACGCGACCGGCGCCGTCCAGGCCCTGGTCGGCCGCCTGCGCCGGACGCTCGGCGCGAACGCCCTGGAGTCGGCCGACGGCGGCTACCGGCTCGCCGCCACCCCCGACGACATCGACCTGCACCGCTTCGAGCGGCTCACCGAAGAGGGCCGCCGCGCCCTGGCCGACGGCGACGCCGCCAAGGCCGCCGACGTCCTGGACGACGCCCTCGCCCTGTGGCAGGGCCCCGCCCTCGCCGACCTCCCCGACCGCACCGCCGAGGCCGCCCGCTGCGAGGCCCGGCACCTGGAGGCCCGCCGCGCCCGGCTCACCGCCGCTCTCGCGCTCGGCGCCGCCGACCGGGCGCTGCCCGAGCTGACCGCCCTGTGCGACGCCCACCCACTGGACGAGCCGCTCCAGGCGCTGCGGCTGCGCGCCCTGCGCGACACCGGCCGCGCCGCCCAGGCACTGGCCGCCTACGACGACGTACGCACGCTGCTCGCGGAGCGCCTCGGCTCCGACCCGGGGCCGGAACTGCGCGCGCTGCACGCCGAACTGCTGCGCGCCGACCCACCCCCGCCGCCCACCGCCGCCGCCCGCCCGCCCGGCAATCTCCGGGAGCGGCTGACGTCGTTCGTGGGCCGGACCCCCGACATCGAGGCGATCCGCGGGGATCTGGCCACCGCCCGGCTGGTGACCCTGCTCGGCCCCGGCGGCGCGGGCAAGACCCGGCTGTCGCAGGAGGCCGCCGAGACCGTACGGGACGCGGCCCCGGACGGGGTGTGGCTGGCGGAGCTGGCGCCCGTGGACGACCCGGCGGCCGTGCCTGAGGCGGTGCTCACCGCGCTGGGCGCCCGCCAGACCATGCTCTACGGCGGCGGCGCCGAGGAGATACGGGCCGCGGTCGGCGACCGGCACGACAGCCCGGTGGACCGGCTGGTCGAGTACTGCGGGCCCCGCCGGATGCTGATCGTCCTCGACAACTGCGAACACGTGATCGACGCCGCCGCCCGGCTCGTGGAAGCGCTGCTGGCCCGCTGCCCCCGGCTGACCGTGCTGGCCACCAGCCGGGAGCCGCTCGGCGTCCCCGGGGAGCTGCTGCGCCCGGTCGAACCGCTGCCCGAGCCGTTCGCGCTGCGGCTGCTCGCCGACCGGGGCGCCGCCGCCCGCCCCGGCTTCCGGACCGAGGACGACCCGGAGGCCGCCGCCGAGATCTGCCGCCGCCTGGACGGACTGCCGCTGGCCATCGAGCTGGCGGCGGCCCGGCTGCGGATGCTCACCCCGCGCCAGAT
>NZ_JBHYUG010000008.1:0-5606 GCF_042749375.1 Streptomyces sp. NPDC059477
CGTCCCGCAACGCCGCCACCCGTCCAAAGAGTTCCTCCGCCGCGTCCTGCGCGTGCCGTCGTACGTCGTCCGCGTCGGCCGTGAGCAGGGCGCGGTCGGCCATCAGCCGGCGGCCTGCCACCCAGACGTTGTCCACGTCGTGTCCCGACGCGGAGAACACGACATGGGCCGCCGCGTTGAAGTCGGAGCCGTGCAGGAGGGGGGTGAGGTGGAGGGCGCGGAGGTCGAGGGTGATGATGTCGGCCTGTTTGCCGGGGGTGAGGGTGCCGGAGACGGCGGCCAGGCCCAGGGTCCGGGCCCCGCCGATCGTCGCCATCTCCAGGATGTCCCAGGGGTCGCCCGTCGTGGGGTCGAGGGTGGTGACCTTCTGGAGGAGGGAGGCGAACTTCATCTCCTCCACCAGGTCGAGATTGTTGTTCTCCTTCTCCCCGTCGGTGCCCAGCCCGACCGTCACCCCCGCGTCCCGCAGCCGCCGCACGGGCGCCGCGCCGGAGGAGAGCTTCATGTTGGAGCAGGGGCAGTGGGCGACCGAGGTGCCGGTCCGGGCGAGGAGTTCGATCTCCCGGTCGTCCAGCCACACGCAGTGGGCGACCACGGTGTCCTCGCCCAGGATGCCCCAGTTGTAGAACTGCTCGATCGGCCTGCGCCCGAACCGCGACAGGCTCTCCTGGACCTCCCAGACGCTCTCCGACGAATGGGTGTGGAAGCCGGTTTTCCAGGAGCGTGCGAGATCCACGGCCTTGCGGATGCCGGACTCCGTGCTGTACAGCCAGTGCTCAAGGCCCACCCACGCCCGGATCAGGGGATCGGCCCGATCCGCGACGGACTCCAGCAGGCGCAAGTTGCTGTCCAGCGTCTCGAAGTAGGTGTACGGCTCCAGATCCGCCGTGTAGGGGGCGAGCGTGGCCCGGATCCCGAGGGCCGCGGCCACCTCGGCGCCGCCCTCCTGGAAGCGCCACATGTCCAGGACGGAGACGGTCCCGGCGAGCAGGCCCTCGGTGTAGGCGAGTTCGGCCGCCGCCCGCGCGATCTCCGGGGTCATCGCGCGGTGCGCCGGGTCCACGTGGTACTTCAGCCAGTCCCACAGTGACAGTGACTCGGCGGTGCCGCGCAACAGGCCCGAGTGGAGATGGGTGTTGTGCAACCCTGGCATCACGACATGGCCGGTGGCGTCCACCGTACGGGCGCCCGCGCTCCGCGGGTGGGCGTCGACCTCGGCGACCGGGCCCACGGCGAGGATCCGCTCCGTGTCGAAGAGGACCGAGCCGGTGTCGAGCGCCCGGCGGCCGGGTTCCATGGTGAGGACGATGCCGCCGCGCAGCAGGGTCGGAGCCGTGTCGGTGAGGTGCTGGGTCATCGGTCCGCTCCGGTCCGCTGCCGCTCGCGCCCCGCCAGCACCGTGTACACGAGCGCCGCCACCACCGCGCCGACCAGCGAGGTGAGGTCTCCGGCGCCCGGGTACGCCTTCGCGAAGGGGCCGATGTAGATGTCCGCCTGGTTCATGAACGGGATCGCCGCGGCGAAGCCGACCACCCAGGCGATCAGCCCGGGGCCGAACCGGCGGCTGCGGTCGTAGAGCAGGCGGCGCAGTTCCTCGCCGCGCGGGCCGACCTTCAGCTGCACCAGCATGATGGCGACCCAGGGGCCCAGCCAGTAGCCGAGGAAGATCAGGAACGTCTCGAAGCTGCGGTAGTAGTCGTTCGTCCCCGCGTACCAGGCGGCGAGCACCCCCAGGCCGCCGACCGTCAGCGCCGACACCCAGCGCTTGACCGGGACCCCCATCACCAGCGTGGCCAGCGACGACGAGTAGATGTCGATACAGCTCGACGCCGCCGTCGACAGCATGAGGGCGATCATCGCGATCACCCCGAGCGCGGTGGGCAGCAGCCCGGTGATCAGGTCGGCGGGGCTGCCGATGATGGCCACGAGCCCGAGTGCGGCGCCCAGGACGCCCATCCAGGTGCCGCCGATGAACGAGCCGAGGAACACATGGCGCGAGACATCCCGGGGGCGGCTGTCGGCCGGGAGATAGCGGCTGTAGTCGGACGCGGCGGCGGCGAAGCCCAGACAGCGGGCGGCGCAGATCGCGGTCACCGTGGCGAAGGCGCCGCCGACCCCGAGCCGGGCGTCCGCGAGCCCGTCCACGGAGACCCCGAAGTCCACCCGGAACAGGGCGTACACGGTGACCACCAGGAACAGGACCAGCAGGATCACGGACAGGATCTTCTCCACCGAGTGGATCACGCGGTAGCCGAAGACGGCGATGGCGACGATGGCGACACCGAACCCGACACAGCCCACGGCGAACGGAATGTCCACCAGGGCCTGCACGGTGAACACCCCGAGGACCACACTCACGGCGAACCAGCCGGTCGCGGTGAGGAAGAACGCGGCGGCTGGCAGCAGATTGCCGAGATGCCCGAACGGGCCCCGGGACTGGACCAGTTGGGCCGCGCCGATCCGGGGACCGGCACCGGCCAGGACGGCCAGCGCCGCCGAGCCGAGGCCCGTACCCAGGACGATCGCCACCGATGCCCACAGCAGGTCGAGGCCGAAGACCGCGGTGGACAGGGCCCCCGCGGTCAGCGCCGCGAACTGCACATTCGCCGAGAACCACAGCGTGGTCTGGTCGCGCAGCCGGCCCGTGCGCTCATCGGGCCCGACCAGCTCGATGCCCTTGCTCTCGATCAGTTCGGGGGTGGCCGGGGGTGTCGTGGACCCCGTGCCGTCGAGGAGTTCTCTTTCCATGTCCGTGCACCACTCTCCAGCCGGTGCGGGGGGCACCGGCTCAGTGACTTGCTGAGCGGGATGAGATCTGGGGACGGCTGGTGGGGGACGGCCGGTGGGGGCGACGGTCGGCGGGTGGTCGGGGGACGGGGGGAGAGGGGGAGAGGCGGAGCAGGGAGAGCAGGGAGAGCAGGAGGGGGGAATGTGGGTGAGTGCGGGTGGGTCCGGGTGGGTGCGGGTCAGGTGCCGGTGAATTTCGGCTCGCGGCCCTCCTGGACCGACGCGAAGCCCTCCCGCAGGTCGCGTGTGCCGAACATCAGCTGGTAGCCCCGGCGTTCCAGTGCGATGCCCGCCTCGAAGGGGGCGTCCAGGCCGAGCCGTACGACCTCCTTGATCTGGCGTACGGCGAGACGGGGACGGGACGCGATCAGGGCGGCCAGTTCGACGGCCCGGCCGAGGGCGTCGCCCGCCACGACCTCGGCGACATACCCGAGGCGATAGGCGTCCTGGGCCGTCAGGGGCAGCCCGGTGAGCAGGGCGTACAGGGCGTTCTGGCGGCCGATGGCGCGGGGCAGGCGCTGGGTCGCGCCGCCGCCGGGGACCAGGCCGATGGTGACCTCGGGCTGTGCGAAGCGGGCGGCGTCGGAGGCGATGACGAAGTCGCACTGGGCGACGAACTCGTTGCCGCCGCCGAAGGCATCACCGTTCACGGCGGCGATCACCGGCTTGGCGCTGTACCAGAACGCCTGGTGGGTGTAGGCACCGATGGCGCCCACCACATCGCGGTCCGCCTGCTCGGCGAGGTCGGCGCCGACGGCGAAGACCGTCTCACCGCCGGTGAGGACGAGGGCGCCGACCTCGTCGTCCTGGTTCAGCTCGGCCACGGCGTCCGCCAGCAGCCTGCGGACCTCGGTGTTGAGGGCGTTGCGGACATCCGGCCTGTTCAGGCGGACGACCGCCACGCCGTCCTGGGGTCGGTCGACTTCTACGACGGCCATGGGGTGGCCCTTTCCATGTGTACGGGGACGGTCAGTGGTGGGAGTCGAAGGCGTCCATGTTGGGGTTGTTCTTCAGGCGCCCGAAGATCTCGGTGCCGTCGTTGATCCAGTGCGGGGCGTCCGGGGTGCCGGTGGCGCCGCCGAAGTCGGTGACGCCGATGAAACAGACCATGAACCAGATCAGTTCGGCGGCGAACATCTCCGGATGCTCGCGTGGGTCACGTCCGCCGACCCGCCGGGACCATTCGGTCATCGCCCTGGCCAGGTCGATCCGGAAGCCGAGCGTGACCGACGGGTCATCGGTGTCGTGGAAGGTCACCAGCAGCCGGTCCACGCCGTCCTCCACGACATGCACCACGTCCTCGAAGGTGAACGCGGGCCAGAAGGGGCGCTCATGGAGGAACTCGTCCTCGGCCGGGGCCCCGCCCGCCCGGCGGTTGGTGCGGTAGCGGTCGCTCAGCAGGGACCACATGCTGTCCCGGACGATGAGGTACTGGCCGCTGTCCGACCCGGCGCTGTCCGGCCCGGTGCTGTCCGACCGGGCGCTGTGCCCGGCCGTGAGGTCGCTGGGCTCGTCGCTCATGTCGTCTCTCTCATGCCGTGCGGGGACGGGGACGCGGCCGATGAGGTGGCCGGGGACTGGATCAGCGCCTTGGTCCGCATCACCGCGCGGGTGGCGTTGACCCCGGCCGCGGCGACCAGCCGCCCCTCGCGAAAGTACGTGACGAAGGGCCGTCCGCCGGGGCCCGTGGTGGCGACGCTGACCTCGTCATGGCCGCGCGCGTGCCCGGCCATCTGGTACTTGAGCCCGTACTGGTCGGACCAGAAGTACGGGATGTCGGCGAACACCGGCCGCTCACGCCCCTCCAGGTCGGCCAGCCAGCTCTCGACGGCGTGCCGGGCCTGCGCGGAGGCGTTGCTCCAGTGCTCCACCCGCAGCCGCCGGCCGAACACGGGGTGCGGCCAGTTGGCGATGTCCCCGGCGGCGAAGACGGACGCCCGCCCGGTCCGCAGCGTCGCGTCGCAGCGCAGCCCGTCGGAGGTGTCGAGCCCGGCGTCGCGCAGCCAGTCGCAGGAGGTGACCGCGCCGAGGCCGAGGACGACGAGGTCCGCGCGGGTGCCCGTACCGTCGTCGAACTCCACGGTGACCGGGCCGCCCGGCGAGGGACAGGTCAGTGCGGTGACCATCGTCGAGGCCCGCGTGACGACCCCGTGGGCCGTGTGCTGGTCGAGGCAGAACTCTCCCAGTTGCCGGCCGACGATGTCCTCCATGGGCAGGGCGCCGCTCGCGATCAGTTCGACCGGCAGCCCCAGTGTGCGCAGGGACGCGGCGGTCTCACTGCCGATCAGGCCCGCGCCGACGACGACCGTCCGGGGCCGCCCGGTGAGGCGGGCCCGGATCGCCGCCGCGTCGGCGAAGGTGCGCAGCGCGTGCACACCGGGCAGCCCGGCGAACGGCCGCGGCACCCGGGCCCGCATCCCGGTGCACACGAACAGGGCGTCGAAGTCGATCCACGTCCCGTCGACCAGGACACGGTCCGCTTCGGGGTCGAGCCGGGTGCACAGGGCGCGGTCCAGGCGGCGCAGCCGGATGTGGTCGGTGGGCGGCGGGGGCAGGGAGATACGGTCGCGGGCGAGCTTGCCCTGGAGGAACTCCTTGGAGAGCGCGGGCTTGGAGTAGGCGGCGACCCCCTCGTCCCCGCCCACCCATACGACGTTCCCGGTGAAGCCCCGGCGGTCGAGTTCCGTGACCACCGTGTGGGCGGCGGGTGTGCCCCCCGCCCCCACGACCGGGCGGAACGAGGTGGGGGGCGAGGGCGCGCCCACCCCCCCCCGGGGGGGGGGTCGGGGCGGGCGGGGGGGCGGGGCGGGGGGGGGGGG
>NZ_JBHYUG010000008.1:5616-21762 GCF_042749375.1 Streptomyces sp. NPDC059477
GCGGCCCCCCCCCTCTCCCCCCCCCCCCAATCCGAGGTCCCGGGTCACCCCCGGGGGTTGCTTTCCGTGCACCCCGGGGGGGCGGGGTCTTCCCCGGCGGCCCACGACGACGGTCCGTACGGAGGTGGCGGTCATGGCCGCTCACTCCTCCAGCGAGAGGGCGAGAATCGGGCAGGACGTGACCGACTGCCGTACCTGGGCCCGGATCACCGGGTCGTCGGGGATCTCGGCGGCGATGTGCAGCGTCAGATCGTCGTCTATGTCGAACACATCCGGCGCGATGCCCATGCACACGCCGTTCCCGTCGCACAGATGGCGGTCAACAGTGACTTTCATGGCGGTCCTCACAGGGGTGTCGTGGGTCAGGAAGCGGCGGGCGCGGGACGGTCGGCGAGGGACGTACCGACGGCGTTGTCCACGCCGTCCGCGTGGGCCGCGTAGTCCGCGTAGTCCTGGTACCGCTTGAGCAGCCACTGGTTGAACTGGAGCAGGGACTCCTCCTGGAAGGAGTAGCGGCCCGGCCTGCGGAAGCGGGACCGCATACCCTTCTGGAGCGACGCGTCCGAGCTGGCGTCCTGCTGGTGGAAGAGGACGAGACCGTCCTGGGCGATCCGGTAGAGCTGCTCGAAGCGGGGGTGCTTGGTGCTCTCCTCCGGATAGAGATGGCCGATCCGCAGGTTCATGTGCTCGGGTCCGGCGGGCAGCACCAGATAGTAGAAGAGGCCCTCCGGCACCGCGCCGAAGCCGAGGTTCGGCGGGATGGACGCGAAGATCACCTGGTTGCGTTCCTTCTCGCCGAGCGTCGGGATGACCGGCAGCAGCGCCTTGGTGGTCGGGTTGAAACCGGCGTCGGGGTGATAGAAACCGGTCGGGTGGTAGATGGCGCCCTCGTCGGGGCCGATGTCCACGAAGCTGGTCAGCCGGACATGCGCGAAGTCGTGCAGCATGCCGTGCAGATAGGCGCTGTGGTACGGCTCGATGCCGTTCTCCAGCTGGGACTTCCAGTTCCAGTTGTTGCCGCGCAGCTCGGCGACCGGCATGCTCACCATCTCGTCGACGTGGTAGTTCTCCAGCTCCGCGGTGAGCTTGGTGAGGGTGGGCGCGAGGGGCGCGGCGTCCGGGTCGAGGTTGGTGAAGACGAAGCCGTTCCAGATCTCGACCCGGTGCGAGGGCAGATACGCCTCGCTCTTCAGGTTCTTCAGGCCGACCGTGTCGTTCATGGACGGGGCGGCGATGAGGTTGCCGTCGAGACCGTAGGTCCAGGCGTGGAAGGGGCAGCGGAACAGCTTGCCCGTGTTCCCGGCGCCCTCGCACACCAGGTGGGCCCGGTGCGCGCAGATGGGGGAGAGGACCCGGATGTCCATGTCCTTGCCGCGGACCATCATCAGCGGTTCGTCGCCCATGTCGACCCGGACGAAGTCACCGGGTCTGGGGATCTCGTCCACGCGGCCCAGACACAGCCACTGCCGCATGAAGACGGCCTCCTGCTCGAAGGCGTAGAACTCCGGGTCGACATAGCACTCACGGGGGAGGTTCCACCCGGTGGCCATGTCGTGGGAGCCGTCCTCGATGACCTTGAGGATCTTCCGGATGTGTTCGGAGACGGGTGCCTGACCCATGATGGTGATGCTCCTTCGCTTACTGACGTGCGGGTTTCGTGGAGAGGCGGGGCGAGAGGCTGCGGTGGGAGGCGGGGGCTCAGACCCGGCCGTCGGCCTCGCGCGGGGCGTCCGTGCGCCCGGTACCGGGCGTGAGCCCGGCGCCGTCGGGCAGCACCACGCCTTCCGGCACGGCGGTGCTCTCCGGCACACCGGTACTGCCGTGCCCGTCCTCGGCCCGGACCGCGACCCCGTTTCCGGTCTCGCCCCCGCCCCCGGCGCGCCCTCCGCCGGCGCTCCCGCCATCGGCCTGCCCACCTCGCTGCCCCGGCAGCAGATGGTTGAACAGCAGATTCAGTACGAAGGCCACCAGCACCGTCGCCGTGATGGCGCTGCCCAGGATGAACTGGGCGTCCCGGTGGAAGTTCTGGTAGATCGTCGGCACGACGACCGGCAGCATGCCGACCCCGAGGGCGACGGCGACGATGAGCAGGTTCTGATTGCCCTCGAAGTCGACCTTCTGGAGCATCTGGATGCCGACGGCCGCGGTCATCGCGAACATCACCAGGCCGGCGCCGCCGATCACCGGACCGGGCAGACTGGCGACGACCTCGCCCAGCTTGGGGATCGCGCCCATCACCAGCAGCAGGACGCCGGTGACCGTGATGACGTACCGGCTCTTGACCTTCGTCAGACTGATCAGGCCGACGTTCTGCCCGAAGGTCGAGTCGGGCACCGAGTTCATGAAACCGGCGAGACAGGCGGCGAGCCCGTCCGTGGCCAGTCCGCGGGCCATGTCCTTGTCGGTGACCCTCTTGCCCACGGCGTCGCCGATGGCGAGCACACAGGCGGTCATCTCGCTGAACACCACGATCATGGCGACACACATCGCGATGATCGGGACGACCTTGAACTCGGGTGCGCCGAAGTGCAGCGGCGACGAGAAACCGAACCACTTGGCGGCCCCCACCGAACCGAAGTGGGCCATGTCCATCAGCCAGGCGGCGACGGCCCCGATCGCCAGCCCGAAGAGCGCCGACACATTGCGGACGAAGCCCTTGAACAGCCGGTTCATCAGCACGATGACGACGACGACACCGAACGCCAGCAGGATGTACTGGACACTTGCGTAGTTGGCCGACTCGGGGTCGGACCCGATGATCAGATCGGCGCTGACCTTGATCAGGGACAGCCCGATGATGGTGATGACACACCCGGTGACCAGCGTCGGGAAGAACCGCAGCACCTTGGAGAACGGGCGCGCCAGCAGCATCCCGAAGACACCGGCGGCGATCATCGAGCCGTACATGGTGGGCAGGCCGTACTCGGACCCGATGAGGATCATCGGGGTCAGGAAAGTGAACGAGGCACCCGCGACCACCGGCATCCGGATGCCGAAGAAGCGGGTCAGGCCGACGCTCTGGATGATCGTGGCGATGCCCGCCACCAGCAGGTCGGCGTTGACGATCAGTGCGATCGTATGGGTGTCGAGCCCAAGGACGGCGCCGAGCACCAGTGGAACGGCGACACAGCCCGCGTACATGATCAGCATGTGTTGCAGGCCGAAGAAGAAGAGCCGGGAAGCGGGAAGGACTTCGTCCACCGGGTGGCGGTCCGAGGTCGCGGTGCGGGGTGCACGGCTGAGAGGTGACACGAGGGTCTCCTGGCACTAAGACGACGATCGCGCCCTGGTCCCTCCGACGGTGATCACCCTGCATGATCCGGAGTTATGGGCAGACGATTGCGAGGGCTGCCCGAGCAGCGCACACGCATCTGTAGAGGCCGGGGATTTCCCGTCAGAAGGTCCTGCGACCGGGATCCGGTATACGGAGGCTAAGCGTGGTCCAAGTCACTGTCAATGAGAAGTCAGCCTTGATTTTTGGTGCCTCACCTCCCTACATTCCTGTATACCGTATCCCCGCTGAGCGCCCTGGAAGGGAGGCTCCCATGCGGCAGGCCGCCTTGCGGATCGGAATGATCACCCCCTCCTCCAACACCGTCCTTGAGCCGGTGACCAGCGCATTGACCCGCGATCTGGCCGATGTCTCCGTCCACTTCACCCGGCTGCGGGTGACCCGGATCAGCCTCGATCCCCAGGACACCGACCAGTTCGGACAGGACGCGTTCGTCCAGGCGGCGCAGCTGCTCGCCGACGCCCGCGTCGATGTCATCGCCTGGCACGGAACCTCCGGTTCCTGGCTCGGCCCCGGCTACGACCGGCAGGTGTGCCGGGCCGTCGAGGGCGCCACCGGCATCCGGGCCACCACCGCCACGCTCGCCCTGCTCGCCGCCCTGGAGCACTGCGGGACCGAGCGGCTCGGGCTCCTCACGCCCTACACCGACGACATCGGCGGTGCCATCGCCGGCCACTACGCGGCCCGGGGATTCCCCGTGCACGCCGCCCACCACTTCGGACGGACCACCAACTACGACTTCGCGCTGACCACCGACGGCGAACTCGACACCGCCTTCGACACCCTCGCCGCCCGCGGCTGCGACACCGTCGCGGTCGTCTGCACCAACCTCCGCGCCGCCCACCTCGCCGAACGCTGGGAACAGCGGCGGCCGGTCACCGTCGTCGACAGCGTGGCCGCCACGCTGTGGCAGGCCCTGCGGCACGCCGGCGGCGCGACGCCCGTCGAGGGATACGGGCGGCTGCTCGCCGACGCCCCGCCCGGCGCCCCCGCCCCCGCCGGACCCCGGTACCCGCACGCGACTCCCGACGCCCACCACACACAGACATGAGGGACACCATGGCCAAGAACATCAAGGTGCTGATCGGAGTGGACGTCGACGCGGTCGCGGGCTGGCTCGGCTCGTACGGCGGCGAGGACTCCCCCAACGACATCCAGCGCGGTGTCTACGCGGGCGAGGTGGGCACCCCGCGCCTGCTCCAGCTCTTCGACCGCTACGACATCCGCACCACCTGGTTCATCCCCGGCCACTCCATCGAGACGTTCCCCGCCGAGATGGCCGCCGTGGTGGAGCGGGGCCATGAGATCGGCGCGCACGGCTATTCCCACGAGAACCCCGTCCAGATGAGCCCCCAGCAGGAGCGCGACGTCCTCGGCCGCTGCGTCGAACTCGTGGAACGGCTCTGGGGCAGACCCCCGCGCGGCTATGTCGCCCCGTGGTGGGAGATGAGCCGCGACACCGCCGCCCTGCTCCAGGAGTTCGGCTTCTCCTACGACCACTCGCAGAACTACAACGACTTCCACCCCTTCTACGCCCGCGTCGGCGACGAATGGACGAAGATCGACTTCTCGCGGCGGGCCGAGGAGTGGATGAAACCCCTGCGCCACGGCACCGAGGTCGATCTGGTCGAATTCTGCGGCAACTGGTACGTGGACGACCTGCCGCCGATGATGTTCGTCAAGAAGTCCCCGAACAGCCACGGCTTCGTCAGCCCGCACGACGTCGAGCGGTTGTGGCGCGACCAGTTCGAGTGGGTCTACCGTGAACTCGACTACGCGGTGTTCCCCGTGACACTGCACCCCGATGTGTCCGGACGACCGCAGGTGCTGATGATGCTGGAACGGCTCTTCGAGAGCTGGCTCGACCTGCCCGGCGTAGAGTTCACCACCTTCGACGCGGCGGCCGACGACTTCCGCCGCCGCTACCCGTTCGACGCCGATGAGCGCCCCTCGCCCATCGGGACCGGACCGGGCGCCCGCACGACACAGGCCACGACCAGGGAGACCACCCGGTGAGCAGGCAGGCCGGCGACGCCGGTTCCTTCGACATCGACGCCGACTACCAGCCGCTGCGCGACCGCGTCCGTGACGAGCTGCGCCGGCGCATCATCGACGATGTCCACCCGCCCGGCACCCGGCTCGTGGAGAGCGAGATCGCGGCCCAACTCGGTGTCTCCCGCGTCCCGGTCCGCGAGGCCATGCGGGGACTGGAGAGCGAGGGCTTCGTACGGACCGTCCCGCGCCGGGGCGCCGTCGTCGTGGAACTGTCCGCCCAGGACATCGAGGAACTCTTCGACGTGCGCGAGGCGCTGGAGGTGCTGGCCTGCCGACAGGCGGCGACCCGGGCCACCAAGGCCGATCTGCGCCGGGTCCGCTCCCATCTCACCCGCGCCCGCAAGGCCCTCGACGCCGGGGACCATGTCGCGCTCGGCCACGCCAACGAGGCGTTCCACGACGAGATCCTGAAGCTGTCCCACAACGACCTGCTCCAGACCGTGCTGCACCCCCTGCAAGGGCGGCTGCACTGGCTGCTCCGCAAGACGGGCGACCCCTACGACCTCCTCGCGGAGCACACCGCGCTCTTCGAGGCCATCGCCTCCGGCTCCCCCGACCTCGCGGCCGAACACGCCCGCCACCACAACCGGCTCAACCGTGAGATCGTCCGCCGCCTGATGGCCGAACGCACCCGGGACACGCCCTCCGCGTGACGCCCCAGCTCTCTCCACCGGGCCTCGTCACCAGCACCTGACGGCTTTCCCGCCGGGCCTCGTCACCGGAGCCTGACGGCTTCCCCGCCGGGGCTCGTCATCGGCACCTGACGGCTTCCACGCCGGGCCGCGGCATCCGCGCCGTACGGTCCGGTCCGCCCGACGGCCCCTGTGATGCGTCGGCGTGCCCGTCCGATGACCACACGCGCCCTCCCTCCCTCCGCACCCGCCTCCCACCCAGGAGCACCCGCATGCCCATGCCCCCGCACACGGCGATCAGACCGTCCCCGACCCAGGTGTCCCTCGACGCCCTCAACCACACCGAGGTGCTGCTGCACCGTGTCTGCAAGGCCAGGGAGGTGACCGACCGGGTGTCCGGACGGCACTTCCTGCACGCCGGACCCCCGCTCGCGCTGGCCGACATCCCGGGCCCCATGCGGGGCGCGATCATCGGCGGGCTGCTCCTCGAAGGCGAGGTCGCCTCCGTCGCCGAGGCGGAGGCCGTCATCGACCGGGGCGAGGTCGGCATCAGCCCCTGCCACGACGCGGGCGCCGTGGGCGCGATGGCCGGGATCATCACCCCCAGCACCCCGGTCGTGGTGGCCGCCGCCGGTGCCATCCGCACCTTCTCCCCGCTGAACGAGGGCATCGAGGGCGCCGTGCGCTACGGCTCCTACGACGGGGCGACCCTCGCCCGGCTGCGGATGCTCGGCGACGTCCTCGCGCCAGCCCTGGACGAGGCCGTGCAACAGTCCGAGCCGCTCGATCTGCTCGCCCTGGTGGCCGAGGGGCTCCGGCGCGGCGACGACTGCCACAACCGGCTCGTGGCGACCAGCGCCGCCCTGCTCACCGCCCTGACGCCGGGCCTGCTCCGGGGCTCCGCCGACCGCGAGGACCTGGCCCGGATCACCGGCATCATGGCCCGCAACGGCCACTTCGCGCTGCCCTTCGCGATCTCCGCGGCCAAGGCGGTCACCCTGGCCGCCGCCGGTGTCCCTGGCAGCCCCGTCGTCACCACGATGTCCGGCAACGGCCGCACCTTCGGCATCCGCGTCAGCGGCCTCGGCGACCGCTGGTTCACGGTCCCCTCCCCGGTCGGGAACCCGGTACTGCTGGACGGCGCCACCCTCGCCGACGCGACCCCCACCATGGGGGACTCGATGATCGCCGAGACGGCCGGTTTCGGCGCCTTCGCGATGACCGCGGCCCCGGCGATCATGTCCTTCGTGGGCGGCGACATGGCCCAGGCCCAGCGGATCACGTCCCGGATGCGCGAGATCTGCGCCGGTACCAGCACCCGGCTGCTGATCCCCGGGGAGGACTTCCGGGGCACCCCGCTGGGCATCGACGTGCACAAGGTCCGGGCCACCGGCATCGAACCCGTCATCAACAACGGCCTGGCCCACCGCGAACCCGGCAGAGGACGCGTCGGCGCCGGGATCACCCCCATCCCCGTGCAGCCGTTCATCGAGGCCAGCGAGGCGCTCACGGCCGACACCGGCCGACCGACCGGGAAGGACCGCGCATGAGCGTCACCGAATCCTCCACCGACTGCGGCTGCGGCACCGGAGGGCACGCGGTCACCGAACCCTGCCCCGGCCCTGGCCCCGAGGGGCACACGGCCACCGAACCCGGCACCGGCACCAGCGCCGGAGGGCACACGGCCACCGAACACGCGACCGCATCAGCAGCCGCCCCCGATTGGCAGTTCACCCCCGCCGACCTCACCGCCGTGGCCACCCGCTGGCATCTCGACCCCGCGCTCGTCGAGCGGCTGCGCCCGGCGATCGAGCGGATGCGGGACACCTACGAGCGGGTACGGGACCTCGCGGCCGAGGGGCTGCCCGCAGAGCCGCCGCCGGTCGCCGTGGCCGAGCCCGCCCGTGGCCCCGGCAACCCGCACGGCGCCTGGCGCTACCGCGTCGAGACCCCCGAACGCCCCGCCGCCGGAGCGCTGGCCGGCCGCACGGTCACCGTCAAGGAGGCCATCGCGGTGCGCGGCGTGCCCATGACCCTGGGCAGCCGCCTCATGGCCGGGTTCGTCCCGGGCTCGGACGCGGCCGTCGTCCGCCGGGTCCGTGAGGCCGGAGCCGTCATCCTGGGCACCTCCGTCTGCGAGGACCTCTGCTACTCCGGCTCCAGCTTCACCAGCGTCACCGGCCCGGTCACCAACCCCTGGGACAGCGGCCGGGCCGCGGGCGGCTCGACCAGCGGCGCCGCCGTCCTCGTGGCGACCGGCGCCGCCGACTACGGCATCGGCACCGACCACGGCGGATCCATCCGCAACCCCGCCGCCTGGTGCGGCGTCTTCGGCCTCAAACCGACCTACGGCACCATCGACTACGACGGCGCCATGCCCACCGAACGCACCCTCGACCACATCGGCGTCCTCACCCGCCACGCCGCCGACCTGCCCGCCTTCCTCGACGCCACCGCCCAGCCGATCGCGGCCGAGTCGTACGCCGCCGCCTACGCGCGCGACATCAGCGGACTGCGGGTGGGCATGGTGACCGAGGGCTTCGACTGGCCGGACCGCTCCGACCCGCGCGTGGACCAGCGGGTACGGGAATCCGCCCATGCCCTGGAGTCACTGGGCCTCACCGTCCGCGAGGTCTCCGTGCCCCTGCACCGGCACGGCCGTGACATCCACCTGCCGATCTCCGTCGAGGGCGGACTCGGCACCGTCTTCGAGTCCCGTCTCCAGGGCACCAACCACACCGGCCCCTACCATCCCCACCTCGGCGCGGTGTTCGGCGAGGCGATGGCCCGGCGCCCCGAGGACATCCCCGTCGGCGGCGTGCTCGCCCTCACCGGAGCCACCCTGCTGCGGGACGCGACCCACGGCCGGGTCATGGCGTACGCGCAGGGGCTGCGCCGCCGACTGCGCGACCAGGTCGACCGGGCGCTGCGCGAGGTCGACGTCCTGCTGCTGCCGACCGTGCCCATGCTGCCGCACCCGCTGCCCACCGACCCGCGCGAGGCCGTCATCGGCTCCGACCTGCCCTTCGAGATGCACGACAACAACTGCGTCTTCAACCTCACCGGACACCCGGCGCTCAGCGTCCCCTGCGGACTGGTCGACGGGCTGCCCGTCGGGCTGCTGCTGGTGGGACGCCCCGGCTCCGACGCGCGACTCGCCCGTATCGGCGCCGAGTTCGAGGAGCGGATCTTCGCCTGCCCGGCGCCACCGACGTCACCGACCCATCCGACCCCCGTCAGGAGCACGTCATGACCGAGCCCGCGCTGAACGTCCTGGGCGAGCCCCTCGAAGCCTGCGGTTTCGACCCCGTCACCGGCTACCGCCGCGACGGCTTCTGCTACACCGGCCCGGACAATCCGAAGGGCCATACGGTGTGCGCGGTGGTCGACGAGCAGTTCATCGCCCACCAGACCGTCATCGGCAACGACATCGCCACCCCGCGCCCCGACCTCGACTTCCCCGGCCTCAAGCCGGGCGACCACTGGTGTGTCATCGCCGCCAAGTGGTGGGAGGCGTACCAGGCCGGACACGCCTGCCCCGTCAATCTCGCCGCCACCAACATCAGAGCCCTGGACGTCATCCCCCGTGACGTCCTGCTGGAGTACGGGTTCGACGCCCGCCGGAGCGACCCCGTGTGAGCCGGTGGAACGCCGCTCGCGGGACCGACAGGGCCACGCTCACGGCTTGTAGGGCGCCACACCCCCGGTCGCCCGGCCGCGCAGCAGCTCGTTGTGCGAGGCGACCCAGGTGATCAGGGCCGCCTCCGCTGCCCTGTCCGCACCCGCCTCGTGGAAGAGGGCGGCACCGGCGAGACCGGACGCCACGGCCTCCTCGAACCGTCCCATGTGCCACAGGAGTTCCGCGAGGTCGCACCGCATGACGGCCTCTTCGGTGGGGCCGTCCGCCTTTGTCGTCAGGGCGAGGCTCTGGGTGAAGGCGTCCAATGCCTCGTCGAGACGCCCCGCCGCCCGATAGGCGCGTGAGAGGTCGGCGAGCGCCCCGCTCTCGCGACGGCGTTCCCCGGTCTCGCGGAACACGGCCAGCGCCCGCTGGTGCGCGTCGAGGGCCGTGTCGATCCGCCCCATGAGCCGTAACGCGGTCCCGAGGTTGCTCAGTGCCACGCCCTCACGGTCGCGGTGGCCCACCTTCCGCGCGGCGGTGACCGCCCGGGTGTGCAGGTCGACGGCCTCCTCGTACCGGCCCAGCTCCACCTGGGCGAGCCCGGAGTGCATCAGGGCGGCGGACTCGCCGCGCAGGTCCCCGGTCAGCTGGAAGAGCGTGAGCGCGCGGGCGTGCGCGTCGACGGCCTCCGCGGGCCGCCCGGCCGCGGTGAGCGCGACGCCCAGGTGGTCCAGCGCCGCCGCCTCGTCGTGGGGACCCCCGCTCACGCGGGCGAAAGACAGGGCATCGGCGAGCACATGGGCGGCCTGCTCGGGCCGGCCCGTCTCCCGTAGGGCGGCGGCGAGGTTGGCCAGCGCCATGGACTCACGGTAGGGATCGCCGTACTCCCGGTAGACGGCAGCGGACCGGGAGTGCGCCTCGGCGGCTTCCTCGAACCGCCGCAGGTGCTGGAGCGTGTTGCCGAGGTTGTTCAGCGCGGCGGCCCGCTGGTACGGCATGTCCAGCTCCTCGAAGAGCCGATACGCCCTCACCTGGGCGTCGACCGCTTCCGCGCCCCGCCCCAACGGGGCCAGCGAAAGCCCCAGATTCAGCAGGGTGGTCGCCTCACCGAGCCGGTCATGACGCTCCCGGTACGCGTCAAGGGCCCGCGCCTGCACGGCGGCGGCTTCCTCGAACCGCCGCACCCCCATCAGGGCGGAACCCAGGCAGCTCCGGGACGCCGCCGTGTCCCGCCAGTCCCCGGCGACCTCGCACAGGGCGAGCGCCGCGTGGTGCGTGTCGATGGCCTCCTCGAAGCGTCGGGCCTCGCACTGCGCGCTGCCCAGCCGGTTCAGCGCGTGGACGCGGACGGCCGAGGGCGGGCCCGCCTCAAGAACCGCGCAGGCGCGGGTGGCGACCGTGATCCAGTCGTCCAGATACCGGCGCCGCTCGAAGAAGACGGCCAGGGAGAAGGAGAGCGGGACAGCGGCCGTCCCGGCCATGTCCCCCGGTGAAGTGGCGACGGCGACCAGGTTGAGGCGCTCCGCCTCCAGCCAGGTGAGCGCGTCGGCCCGGTCGGTGAAGCGGTCCGACGGCGGTCCGGCGCCCGGCGCGCCCCGGTTCACATGGCTACCGGCCGCTTCGGCGGTGCGGAGGTAGAAGCCCAGCAACCGGCGTACCGCCTCGTCCGGCACATCGCCCTGCGCGTGCTCCCGCCCCTTCTCCTGCGCGTACAGCCGGAGCAGGTCGTGCAGGGACCAGCGTTCCCCCGCCGCCCGTTGCAGCAGATGGGCCCGCGCGAGGGCGGCGAGGAGGGGCCGGGCCCTCGGGGAGCCGAGGAGTTCGATGGCGGCGGTCGTGGAGAGGTCGGGACCAGGGGCGGCCGACAGCAGGCGGAAGGCGCGGGCCTGTCCGGGGGTGAGATGACGGTAGGAGAGGTCGAAGGTGGCGCGGACGGCGAGGGTACGTCCATGGGCGTCGGTGTCGGCGTAGTCCAGCGCGTCGAGCCGGGTCCGGGCGTCGGCGAGGTCGGCGGCCTGATCGGCGAGGGACCGGTCCGGCTCGTCCCGCAGCAGGGCGGCGATGATCCGCAGGGCGAGGGGGAGCCGACCGCACAGCCCGACGAGCCGTCCGGCGTCGGCGGCTTGGTCCGTGACACGGGCGTCCCCGGTCCCGCCCGCGCGCAGGGCCCGGTCGAGCAGGTCCAGGGCGTCGGCCGGGTCGAGCGGGTCGAGACCGAGGCGCTGCGCGGGGAGACCGGACAGGTCCTGCCGGGAGGTGATCAGGGCGCGGTGGGGCGGGCCGGGGAGCAGGGGCGCGGTCTGCGCGGCGCTGCGGGCGTTGTCCAGGACGACCAGGAGCGGTCGGCCCTGCCGGGCGAGGCCGTCCAGACGCAGCCGCCACAGGTCCAGTTTCTCCTCGACGGTCGTCGGCAGTTCACGGCCCGTCACACCGAGCGCACGCAGGAACCGGTCGGCGACGGACCCGGGTTCCAGGGGCGGTCCCTGGCTGTACCCGTGCAGGTCGGCGAAGAGCACCCCGCCGGGGAACCAGCCGCGCGCACGGGCCCGGTGGGCGGTGTGCAGGGCGAGCGCGGTCTTGCCGACGCCTCCCATCCCGGCCACCGCCGACACCACGATGGCGTTCCGCTCTCCGGCGGGCTCCCTGGGCCGGTCCCCGGCCCGCTCTCCGGTGGGCTCCCCAGTGGGTTCTCTGGTGGGCTCCAGCCATCCCATGATCCGCTCCACGGCTTCTTCGCGCCCTGCGAAGCCCGTGGGCGCGGGCGGCAGCGTGACCGGGCCCGGTTCGGTCGGGGAGCCGGCCTCCGGGGGCAGCGCGCCGGGGCGTCCGCCCCGGGCCCGGTCACGTTCCTGGCGGGCGCCGGTCAGCAGCAACTGCCACTCGCCCTCGGGACGAGCCGCGTACCCCACGGCCCTCGCCTGGAGGTGGGCCACCAGGATCAGCAGGAATCGGGTGTGCCGGGGGCCGGGCACGGTCCGGCCGTGCAGCCACTCGTGCAGCGTGGAGTCCGCCACCGTCAGCGGCGGACGCTGCCGTGCCCCCAGGGCCACGAGACTGCTCAGCGTCGGCCCGCCCGCCGCCTCGTACAGCGCCCGCAACTCCGCCCAGAACCGGTCCGCCTGCTGCCCCACGGGTGTGCCACCCCCCTGTCCGGAAAACCCACGGTGAACGCGGTCGGACCAGGCTAGGCCCTCTCCCGGGGCCGGGTCGGCTCTCCGGAACATCGCCGGAAACCCTCCGAGGACGGCCCGATGGACCCACCGCCCGGCGCACTCGGCACCGGGCTCGTCCCTCGCAGACCGGGAGCCCGCCATGACCGCCGAACCCCGCGAACCCGCAGCCGACCCCCGCGAACCCGCCGCCGAACCCCGTGAACCCTCTGGACCCTCCCAACGGCCTTCCCGCACCACCCGGATCACCCTCATCGGTCACGCCCTCGCCGGAATTCTCTCCGGCACCTTCCGGGCACTGATGACCCGGCTGCTCGGCGACTGACCGGCCCGATCAGAAGTGACAGCCGGTCAGAAGGACGTATGCACCCGCCCGATCACCCCGTAGTCACCGTCGACCAGGGGCATCACCTGCCACTTGTCGAACGTCGTGCACGGATGGGAGATCCCGAAGCCGACGAGATCACCGACCCGTGCCGGGGTGTCCGACGGGACGTCCAGGTAGGCGTGCTGGTCGTTGACCGCCACGACCCGCCAGCCCGGCGGGGGAGCCGTCGGGGGACCGGTGCCGGTCCGGACCCGGAGCGGGACGGGGAACCCCGCGTCGGTGGAGATGTCGCGCTTGCCCAGGCCGACGATGATCCGGTCGGGCTCCGGCCGGGAGAGCACCGGGGCCCACACCTCCAGGGCGGGCCTGAGCCGGGCCCCCGTACGGAGCCGTCCGGCCAGCGGGGAGAGCCGCTCGTAGCCGCCCGAGTCATGGGTGACGTAACACCCGCTGCGCACCACCACCCGGTAGCCGGTGCCGCGCAGCGCGTCGGGCAGGGCGGCGATGACCCGGTCGAAGTAGGCGCTTCCGCCCGCCGTGACGATCGGGACGTCCGCGTCGAGCAGTCCCTCGGCGCGCAGGCGGCGGGCGGTGGTGGCCATCCGGGACAGCAGCGCGTCGACCAGGACCAGCGTGGCGTCCAGATCACCGCCGTCGATGATGCCCTCGAACCCGGCGACCCCGGCGAGCCGGAGCGGCCCGGCCGCGATCCGTGCGGCCAGGGCGAGGGCGGCGGTGTCGTCACGCAATCCGGTACGTCCCTCGGGAACGCCGAGTTCCAGGAGTACCCCGAGCCGGAGTGCCGCACCGGGTGACAGCCCGCGCTCCAGCAGGACGAGGCCGTCCTCGGAGTCGACGTAGGTCAGCAGTTCCAGGCCGGGGTGGGTCAGCAGGAGCGTGTCGAGGTGATGGACCGACGCGGGGTCGACCACTTGGTTCGCGACGAGGACCCGGCGTACCCCCATGGCCACCACCGCGCCCGCCTGCCAGCTCGTCGCGACCGTGATCGCCCACGCACCGGCCTCGATCTGGCGCACGATGATCTCGGGGCTCATGGTCGTCTTGCCGTGCGGAGCGAGCAGTACGCCGTGGTCAGCGCAGTGGTCGGCCATCAGCGCGATGTTGTGGCGGAGGGGCTCGTCCAGCAGGACGGCGGTGGGGAGGAGGAACGTGCCGTCGAAGAGATTCGCACGGTGGGTGTCCGACAGGTGGGCGAGGCCGTCGGGCGGGAGCCCCTTGGGGGCGATGCGGGCCGGTCGGACGGTGGTGGTGCGGGCCGGTCGGCCGGCGGCGGTCGGCGGCTCAGTCATGGCGGAGGAACCTCCCCGGGCGGCGGTCGGCCAGGCGTCCGTCCGCGACGACCGTCCGCCCCGCGACCAGCACCCAGCGGATCCCCACGGGTGCCTGGCGCGGATCGGCGAAGGTCGCGCGGTCGGCGACGGTACGGCTGTCGAACGCCACGAGGTCGGCCACGTACCCCGCGCGGATCTCACCGCGCCCGCGCAGGCCGAGCCGTCGGGCCGGGGCCCCGGTCATCTTGTGCACGGCGTCGGCCAGGGTCAGCCTGCCGGTGTCGCGGACGTAGCCGCCCAGCACCCGGGGGAAGGTGCCGAAGCCGCGGGGGTGCGGGGTGTCCCCGGCCGGGGCCAGCGGCAGCGCGTTGCCGTCGGAGCCGACCATCGACAGGGGATGCGCGAGGAACGCGCTCATGTCAGCCTCCGTCCGGTAGTGCAGCACGGCCTGCGCCGCGCTGCCGAACTCCGCGCACAGGTCGAGCACCACCACCTCCGGCGGTGCGCCGCGCACGTCGGCGATCTCCGCCACGCTGCGGCCCACGACGGCCGTCTCCCCGCCCGCCGCGCTGATCACCACCCGGTCCCACAGCCAGGGGATACCGCCGAACCATCCCGTACGGATGTCCGCGAGCGCGCGCCGCCGCCAGGCCGGATCGGTGCTGTGCTCGCGGAGCGCGTCGCTGCCGCCCGCCTGCACCCACGCGGGCAGGTACTGGACGAGGGCGGACGACGACGCGTCGTACGGATAGACGTCGAAGGCGATGTCCGTGCCCGCGGCGACCGCCGCCTCGAACCGGCCGAGCATCTCGGGAGCGCGGCCCCAGTTCGCGGGTTCGTTGAGGGCGAGGTGCGAGTACTGGGTACGGACACCCGTGGCCCGTGCGCAGGCGACCGCCTCGTCCACCGCCGCGAACTCCCGCCCCGCGCCCGCCCGCGCGTGGGTGGCGTACAGCGCGTCATGGCGGGCGCAGACCTCGGCCAGCGCCTCGATCTCCGCGCTGTCCGCGAGCGAGGACGGCGTGTGCGTCAGGCCGGTCGACATCCCGAACGCGCCCTGGTCCAGGGCATCGTGGAGCAGCCGTCGCATGGTGCGGACCTGCGGCGCCCGCGCGGTCGTGGCGTACGGATCGGTCATCGCGGCGATGCGCAGCGCGCTGTGTCCGACGAGCGCCGCGACGTTGAGCGCCGGGGGGTCGGCTCGTAGGGCGGCGGCGTAGCCGGTCAGGTCGCCCCAGGTGATCGTGGTGGGGCGGTCGCCGAGGCGGGCTACATGGTCGGTGAGGGTGGCGCGGTGTGCCGGGTGCGAGGGGAAGGCCGAGAAGCCGCAGTTGCCGACCACCTCGGTGGTGACGCCCTGGAGGATCTTGCTCTCGCCCGCGGGGTCGTGCAGGAGGCTCACGTCGGAATGCGTGTGGATGTCGATGAATCCGGGGGTGAGGACGAGTCCGTCCAGGTCGAGGGTGTGCCGGGCGAGGCGGTCGGCGTCGGGGTCCTCCGGCGGGGTGAGGGGCGGTCCCGCGTAGGTGATGGTGTCGCCGGTGATGCCTATGTCCAGGGGCTGTTCGGGGCGGCCGGTCCCGTCCAGGACGCGGGCGCGGCGCAGGAGGAGGTCGAAGGTCATCGGGGGCCGTGCCTCATGGGGTGCCTTCCCTTCGCTGCCGGGCGTGGGGGGGGGGGCGGGGGGGGGGGGGGGGGCGGCGGGGGGGGGGGGGGGGGGGGCGCGCGGGGGGGGGGGGGGGCGCGCTCACAGGG
>NZ_JBHYUG010000008.1:21772-76978 GCF_042749375.1 Streptomyces sp. NPDC059477
GGGGGGGGGCCTGTTGTGCTTATTGTGCAGGGGGGGCGGGTGGTCTTGGGGGTGCGCTCTCTGGGGGGGGGGGGGGGGCCCCCCCCATTGTTCGCCGCGGGGGCGGGTGCCCTGGGGGGGGCCCGGTGCCCGGGTCACCGGATCAGTTCACCGAGGTCCGCCGCGGCGCCCGCGACCCGGCGGCCCACCCGCTGGAGGGTCTCCGCCCGCATCCGGGTGGTGGGGGCGGAGACGCTGAGCGCCGCCACCGGCTTCGCCGAGCCGTCCAGGATCGCGGTGGCGACACAGCGCGAGCCGAGTTCGTTCTCCTCGTCGTCGACCGCGTACCCCATCTCCCGCACGCCCTCCAACTGGCTCAGCAGGGCGGGCACCTCGGTCAGGGTGTGGGACGTCATCGCCGTCAGGTCCGCCCCCTCCAGCCGCTTCCTGGCCTCCTCCACCGGCAGGGCGGCCAGGATCGCCTTGCCCAGCGCCGTGGAGTGCACACAGTCGCGCAGCGCGATCTGCACGGTCGAGCGGAGCCGGTGGGTGCTCTCGATGGTGTCCAGATAGACGATCTGCCCATGGCTGAGGACGCCGAGGTTGACCGTCTCGCCCAGTTCCTCGTTGAGGGTCTCCATCACGGGCCGGGCGACACGCACCAGATCGCTCGAACTGCGGGCCGCGCGGCTCAGGCCGTGCAGGGCGGGTCCCAGCATGTACTCGCGCTGCTCCTCGTCGCGGACGACATAGCCGCTCAGGTCGAGCGTCTTGAGGATCCGGTAGGCGGCGGGTTTGGTCACCCCCGCGTGCTCGCTGATGTGCGCGGCCGTACAAGGGGCGTCCACCGCGAGGCAGTTGAGGATGTCGAGGGCCTTGAGGAGGACAGCCACCTCGTCGGTCCGTCGTTCGCGCGCCATAGCGCTTCGCTCCTTTCCGCGCACGCCGCCGGTTCGCGGCCGTGGCGAGAGGTGGGGGAGGGGCACCAGGTCCGTGGAGCACAGACCGAGCGGTATTCCGGCAGTCGGACTCTCGTTCCGGCTACCGTACACACGAGGGACACACGACGGAAGGGGACCCGGATGCTCAGGATCGGTGTCGGCGGGATCTGGCAGGAGACGAACACCTTCGTGCCGCGCGCCACGACGCTGCGCGACTTCGAGAACTACCTCCTCGCGGAAGGCCCGGCGCTGCTCGACGCGGTCCGCGGCACCGGGACCGAACTCGGCGGCGCCGTCGCCTTCGCCGAGCAGAACGGCGTGCAGCCGGTCCCGCTGTGCTTCGGCGCCGCGCTCCCCTCGGGGGTCGTGGACGGCAGGGCGTTCGCGACGATGCTGCGCGCCCTGGTGGGACGGGCCCGGGGCGCCGGCCCCCTGGACGGTGTGGTCCTCGCCCTGCACGGCGCGATGGTGGTCGAGGGCTGCCCCGACCCCGAGCTGCGCGTCGTCACCGCGCTGCGCGACGCGATCGGCGACGTGCCCGTGGCCGTCACCCTCGACTACCACGCCAACGTCGGGCCCGACCTGCCCCGCGCCGCCGACTTCCTCGTGGGCTACCGGACGTACCCGCACGTCGACATGGCCGAGCGCGGCGCCGAGGCGGTGGAACTGCTGGTGCGGCGGATCGGACGGCCGTACCGCACCCCGTACGCGTTCCGGAAGCTGCCGCTGCTGACGGTCCCGCTCGCCCAGGAGGGCGCGGCCGAACCCATGCGGTCCCTGCTGCGGGCCGTCGGCGACCTCACCCGAAGACCCGGCGTGTGGACGGCGAGCGCGCTCCCCGGATTCGCCTACGGGGAGGGGGACCGGCTCGGCTTCGGCGTCTACGTGTCCGCAGTCCACGGGGCCCACGGGCACGCCGCCGACCTCGCCGAACAGATCTGGTCCCAGCGCGAGAACTTCACCTGCGACCTGGTGGACGCCGACGCGGCGGCCCGCGCCACGGCGAGCGGGCCCGGCCCCGTCGTTCTGGTCGACGTGGCCGACAACGTCGGCGGCGGATCACCCGGAGACGGCACCGCGATCCTGCACGCCCTCGCGGCGGCGGGCGCGCAGGGCTCGGTGTCGGTGCTGTGGGACCCCGTGGCGGTGGCGGCGGCCGAGCGGACGGACGGCGATCTGGTGGCGCTCCCCGTGGGCGGGCGCAGCGATCCGTCCATGGGCACGCCCTTCCCGCTGTCGGGTCCGGCCCGCCGGCTGGGCCGGGTCGGCTACACCCGCACGGGGAGCTACATGCGGGGCCAGCGCGTCGACATGGGCCGTGTCGTCGTGGTCGACGCCGCGATCGGGACCGTCGTCCTCACCCAACACCGGGTGGTGCCCTTCGACGACGACCATCTGCGGGTCCTCGGGGTGGAGCCGCGCGCGGCCCGGTCCCTCGTCGCCAAGGGCGCCATCGCCTGGAAGGCGGCCTTCGGCGGCTACGCCGCGCGCACCCTCCAGGTACGGACACCGGGCTACTGCCCGGCCGCCCTGGACCAACTCCGCTACCGGCACCGCCCCACGCCCCTGTTCCCGCTGGAGCGCGACCCCGCCTGGGAGGCGGCCGTGGCGGCCGGTCTGCGGGGGTGAGGGGCGACTCCCCCTGTGTACCCCCACCATCGTTGCTACCCCCACACCGCATATTTCGGCCATGTCCGATCTATTGACACCCCCCTACCCCCTTCCTACGGTGTCCGCAACGCAAAAACCCAATCCGCATTGCGGAATCAGGGGGTGTCGAGTGTCTGTACTTCACTACCGGCGGAGCAGATCGGAGCGCCGCTACCGGCGCAGCGGATCGCAACATCACCACCGGCGAGGCGGATCGGGCCGACGGCCCCGCGCGCCGCGCTCCCTCGCCTTCCTGGCCGGGTCCCTCGCCGCCGGGATGCTGCTCACCGCGTGCGGTGGGTCCACGGACTCCGGGTCCGCCGGCTCGGGCGACGGCGAGGGGGACATCGGGCCGGGCATCGCCGCGCCGAAGGACCTCAAGCCGTTCGAGTTCGGCCGGCCGGCCGGGGAGAAGCCCGACCTGCCCAAGCGGATCGCGTGGGCGAACACCTCGGACGCGGAGTTCTTCCTCCAGATCACCAACTCCATCGAACTCGCCGCCAAGGAACGCGGCCTGGAATTCGTGACCGCCATCGCCAATGATGACTCCGCCAAGAACATCGAGCAGATAGAAACGTTTCTGCAACGCGGTGTGGGCGCCCTCTGCATCCAGCCGCTCGACGCCAACGCCCAGGCCCCGCTCATGCAGCGGGCCATCGAGTCGGGGGCCGCGGTGATGTCACTGGTGACCCCGCCGAGCACCGTGCAGGCCGTCGCCGACCAGTACAAGGTGGGGCAGGCCCAGGGGCTCGCCGCCGCCAAGTACATCACCGAGGAACTCGACGGCAAGGCCAAGGTCGTCTACTTCAACAACGACACCATCGAGGTCCTCAAGGCCCGGCACCAGGGCGTCCTCGACGGGCTCAGGACCGCGGGCGCCGGAGTCGAGATCGTCGCCGACGTCCAGCCCCCGGCCATCACCCAGGAGGGCGGCTTCAAGGCCCTGAGCACCGTCCTCCAGAAGGAGCCGGACATCGACGTCGTCCTCGGCGGCGACACGCATGTCCTCGGCGCGCTCTCCGCGCTGGAGTCGGCCAAGGCCGTCAAGCCGCACATGTACCTGTCCGGCATCGACGGCGACGAGCAGGCCCTCGCCGAGGTCGGCGAGAAGGGCATCTACCGGGCCAGCTTCGCCTTCGCCTACCCGCTGATGGGCTACGCGTGGGCCCAGTTCGCCGCCGACTGGCTCGAAGGCAAGCCCGTCCCCCAGGTCATGCAGTTCAACGCGATCGAACTGAACTCGCCCGAGACGATCGCCGCGTACAAGGCCGACATGAAGGACGTCGCCACGACCTGGAAGAACGCCGAGACCTACTTCACCCTGCTCGGGTCCGTCGACTACGAGCACCGCGACCAGTACATCAACGACGCGGCCTGAGGGCCCGGCCGGGCCTCGGACGGACCACGGGACGTTCGCGACCCGGCCTTGAGGGTCCGCCACTGAAGGTCCATCCTCGTGGATCCGCCCTCGTGGATCCGCCCTCGTGGATCCGCCCTCGAAGGTCCGCCCTCGAAGAGGCCCGGCCCCGCCCCTCCACACTCCGGCACGAGTTCCGGACCACCGCGGCACCCGCCGAGAACGGGGTTTCCACCGTGAGGTTCAACCGTCCGTCGCGCACCTATCTGGTGCCCGGGGAGCCGAGCAGACGTATCGGGCTCGCGCTCCTGTGCATCGGGCTCATCGCGTACTTCGGTGTCAGCTTCGACAACTTCTTCGCCGTGTCCAACGGCCTGACCATCTCACTGAACGTCTCCGCCATCGCCATCGCGGGCGTCGGCGCCATGTTCCTGCTGATCTCCGGGAACGTCGACCTGTCCATCGGCGGCCAGTACGCCCTGATCTCCGTGGTGACCGCGCAGGTCGCCGCGGACACCGGCGGCGTCGTGCTCCCGGTGGCGGCCGGGCTGGCCATGGGACTCGTCCTCGGCCTGGTCAACGGGGTCCTCGTCCGGGTCATGCGGATATCCCCGCTCATCGTGACCCTGGGCACCATGGCGGTGTTCAAGGGCTGCGCCTACCTCGTCGGCGAGGGCCGGTCGGTCTTCGGGTTCTCCGACGCGTTCATCGAGCTGGGCCGGGGCCGCCCCGCCGGTATCCCCGTCCCGGTCATCGTCGCGGTCGTCGTCCTCGTGCTCGGCGGCCTGTGGCTGCTGCGCACCCCGGCGGGCCTGCGGCTGTACGCCATCGGCGGCAACGTCCACGCGGCCCGGCTGACCGGCGTCCCCGTGGACCGCACCGTCATCAAGCTGTATGTCTTCAACGGGCTGCTGATGGGGATCGTCGCCGTCCTCACCACCGCCCGCCTCGGCAGCGGCACCCCGCAGATCGGCACCCAGTTCGAACTCGACGTCCTGACCGCCGTCATCCTCGGCGGTGTCGGGTTCGCCGGGGGCAGCGGCCACCCCGCCGGGGTGTTCGTCGGCGTGGCGACCATCGGCGTACTCGGCTCCGGGCTGATCTTCGCCGGGCTTGAGGACTGGTGGCAGCAGATCACCAAGGGTGCCGTGCTGCTGCTCGCCCTCGGCGCCGACCAGCTCGCCACCCACCGCCGGGACCACGCCGTACGCACGGAGACACCGGCCGAAGCCCGTGACCCGGCACGTGCCGACGCCGCCGACGAGTACGACACCGGCCTCGAACGGGTCCGCGAACCCGGCCGTACGGTCCTGGAGTGCCATGGTCTGTCCCGGCGCTTCGGGTCGGTGTTCGCCCTGCGCGACGGCTCGTTCTCCGTGCGCGCCGGGGAGGTCGTCTGTCTCGTCGGCGACAACGGCGCGGGCAAGTCCACGCTGGTGAAACTGATCTGCGGGGTGCACCGCCCCGACGGCGGCCGGCTCACCTTCGACGGCGAACCGGTGCGCTTCAACACCCCGCTCGACGCCCGCCGCAGCGGCATCGAGACCGTGCACCAGGATCTCGCGGTCTGCCCCAACCTGGGCGTCGCCCACAATCTGATCCTCGGCGACGAACCCCGCCGCCGCTACCTCCCGGTCCGGGACGACGCGGAGGCCGTCCGCAGGACCCGCACCCGCCTCGCGTCCCTCGGCATCGAACTGCCCGACCTCAACCGCTCCGTCGGCCGCCTCTCCGGCGGACAGCGGCAGTCGGTGTCCATCGCCCGTGCCATGCGCGAGGACGTGAAACTCGTCATCCTCGACGAACCGACGGCCGCGCTCGGCGTCACCCAGACCCGCAATGTGCTGCGGATCGTCCGCCAGGCCGCCGAGAACGGCGCCGGTGTCATCCTCATCAGCCACGACATCCGTACCGTCTTCGCCGTCGCCGACCGCGTCGTCGTCCTGCGCCTCGGCACGGTCGTCCACGACGGCGACGTCGCCGACATCACCCACTCGAAGCTGCTGCACCTGATGGCCGGCCTCGACCAGGACACCCCCGCCGCCACCCCTGCCGACAGCCCGCCACAACCCGCGTCCACCAGCGGAGGGAAGTGACCATGCACCCACCGGACTTCGACCTCACCGGCCGCCGCGCCCTGGTGACCGGCGGCGGCGACGGACTCGGCCGCCAGCTGACCGAGGCACTCGTCGACGCGGGCGCCACGGTCACCATCTGCGGACGGCGCCCCGGGCCACTGGAACGGACGGCCGCGGAACTCGACCCCGGCACCGTCACCGCGATCCGCGCCGACGTCACCGACCCCGCCGACGTGGACGCCCTGGTCGCCGCCGCCGGGCCCGTCGACATCCTGGTCAACAACGCCGGACTCGCCCACCGCGCCCCCTGGCCCGAGGTCACCGAGCAGGACTGGCGGCAGATCATGACCCTCAACGTCGAGGCCCCCTTCCGGCTCTGCCAGAAACTCGTCCCCGGCATGGCCGACCGGGGCTGGGGCCGCGTCGTCAACGTCGCCTCGGTGTACGGGCTCGTCGCCGGGGACGCCTCCCGCTATCCCGGCGTCGGACTGGACATCGCCTCCTACTTCGCCAGCAAGCACGGCCTGATCGGGCTGACGAAATTCCTCGCCGCCCAGCTCGGACCCACCGGGGTGACCGTCAACGCGCTGTGCCCCGGCATGTTCCCCAGCCCCGCCAACGACGACGCCCTCAGCGACGAGGTGTCCGCCGCGCTCAGCGCGGGCACCCCGGTCGGCCGCCTCGGCACCGACCGCGAACTCCGCAGCGCGCTGCTGTTCCTCACCGCCCCGGCGTCGTCCTTCGTCACCGGCCAGAGCGTCGTCGTCGACGGCGGCTGGACCCTGTGGTGACCCCGTGACCGCCGCCTTCCCCGGCCCACCCGGGACCGGCACACCACCCGGGACCGGCACACCGCCGGCGAGCGGCATCCCGTCCGGGACCGTCACCTCATCCCCGACCGGCCCCCCGACCGGCCCCGCCACCCCACCCCCGCCCCACCGACAGGAGTTCCCCATGCGGTTCGACGTGTCGAGGCAGCGGATCCGCGACGGCAGCCGCTATGTCGCCGGAGGCGTCAACAGCGCCTTCCGGGCCGGCATCCGGCCCACCCCCCTGGTGTTCGAGTCCGCCCACGGCGCCCGGCTCGTCGACGCCGACGGCAACCACCTGCTGGACTACGTCCTCGGCATGGGCCCCATGCTGCTCGGCCACAGCCCCGCCCCGGTCCTGGCGGCGGCCCGCGCACAACTCGGCCGCAGCGTCCTGGTCGCCGGACAGACCTCGCTGGAGTACGAGGCGGCCCGGCTGGTCACCGAACTGGTCCCCGCCGCCGGACGCGTCCGCTTCTCCTCCACCGGGAGCGAGGCCGTGCAGTCCGCGCTGCGGCTGGCCCGCGCCGCCACCGGACGCCGTGTCGTCGTCAAGTTCGAGGGCCACTACCACGGCTGGTTCGACAACGTGCTGTGGAGCGTCGCCCCCGACCCCGCCGCGGCGGGCCCCGCGAACGCCCCCGTCCCGGTACCGGGCTCCGCGGGCCAGCTCCCCGCCCAGGACATCGCCGTACTCCCCTGGAACGACACCGACGCGGTACGGGCCCGGCTGGCCCCCGGCGACGTGGCCGCCGTGATCATGGAACCGGTCATGTTCAACAACGGCGGCGTCCCGCCCCGCGCCGGATACCTGGCAGCGGTCCGCGACCTGTGCGCCGCCAGCGGCACCCTGCTGATCTTCGACGAGGTCATCACCGGCTTCCGGGTCTCGCCCGGCGGAGCCCAGGCCCGCCTCGGGGTGCTCCCCGACCTGACCGTCCTCGGCAAGGCCCTCGGCAACGGCTTCCCCGTCGCCGCCCTCGCCGGACCCGCCGACCTCATGGAACTGATCGGCGACCGGCGGGTCCTGCACGGCGGCACCTACAACACCCAGTCCGTCGCCATGGCCGCCACCACCGCCGTACTGCGCGAGATCGCCACCGGCGAGCCGCACACCCGCATCGCGCGGACCGGCGCCCGCCTGATCAGCGGCCTGGAGAAGGCGTTCGGCGACGCCGGGGTGTCCGCCCAGGTGGCCGGCTACCCGGCCGTCTTCCACGTGCGGTTCACCGACGGCCCGCCACC
The DNA here is from genome assembly GCF_042749375.1 of Streptomyces sp. NPDC059477. Classification (NCBI taxonomy): domain Bacteria; kingdom Bacillati; phylum Actinomycetota; class Actinomycetes; order Kitasatosporales; family Streptomycetaceae; genus Streptomyces; species Streptomyces sp. NPDC059477. The sequence goes on from NZ_JBHYUG010000008.1 coordinate 29,832, forward strand.
GCAGGACTACCGCTCCGCGCGGGCGCTCGACAACACCCGGTACACCGAGTTCGCCCACCGGCTCCTCGAACGCGGTGTGCGCGTCCTGCCGCGCGGCACCTGGTTCGTCTCGTCCGCGCACACCGACGACGACATCGACACCACCCTCGACGCCGTCACCCACGCCCTCACCCGGATCTGACCCGCGACCCGTGACCCGTGACCGTGACCCGTGACCTCGTGAAGGAGCCGTTCCCATGAAGATCGTCAACATCCGGGCGACACCCGTCACCGTGCCGCTCAAACGCCCCCTGCGCTGGTCGTTCGGGGTGGAGACCAGCACCACCCGGACCATCGTCGAACTGGAGACGGACGAAGGGCTCATCGGTGTGGGCGAGACCCGTGGCGGCGACGAGGTGGTCCGTGCCCTCGCCCTGCACCGCGAGCTGTTCATGGGCACCGACCCCTTCGAGGTGTCCCGGATCGCCCGCCGCTTCGCCGTCTTCCGGATGACCAGCGAGCAACTCGCCCTCGTCGGCGCCGCCAAACTGGCCGGTGCCGCCGTGGAGATGGCCTGCTGGGACCTGATCGGCAAGGCCCTCGGCAAACGCTGCGGAGACCTGTGGGGCGGCATCGAGACCGAGCGGGTCGAATTCGCCGCCTATGTCTTCTACCGCTACGCGAGCGCCACCGACATCGGCGACGGCGACCGCCCGGAGAACGCCGCCGACCACGCCGAGGAACTCTTCGACACCCACGGGTTCCGCGACATCAAGTTCAAGAACGGGGTCCTCACCCCCGAGGAGGAGATCCGCTCGGTCCGGCTGATGCGGGAGCGCCTCGGCGGACGGCTGCGCTATCTGCGGATCGACCCCAACGCCGTGTGGTCGGTGCAGACCAGCGTCCGCGTCCTGAACGAATTGGAGGAGTACGGGCTGGAGTTCTGCGAGGACCCCACCTGGGGCCTGGAGGGCATGTCCCTGGTGCGGGAGCGCACACCCGTCGCGCTCGCCACCAACATGGCCTGTGTCACCTTCGAGCAGATTCCGCTGTCGGTACGGCTGCGCGCTGTCGACGTGATCCTCGGCGACGTCCACTTCTGGGGCGGACCCAGTGCCGTACTGCACCTGGCGAAGGTGTGCGAGACCTTCAACATCGGACTCAGTCTGCACAGCGACCGGGAACTGGGGATCTCCACGGCCGCCGTACTGCATCTGGCCGCGTCGGAGACCATGGTCGGCCATACCATCGACACCCACCTGCTCGAACAGGCCGACGACATCATCACCGAGCCGTTCACCTTCCACGAGGGGCGCGTGCGGGTGCCCAGCGGTCCCGGTCTCGGCGTCACCATCGACCGCGACAAGCTGCGCTTCTACGCCGAGCACCACCAGCGGGTGGGGGAGAGCAGCGAGTTCAAGGACACGGCCCGGGCGGGCTTCCGCGCCCGGTTCCCGAAGTACTGACATGACGGGAACAGCGGATGCGGCGAGCACCCCGGGCACCCCGGGTGTCCCGCTCACCCCAGGCACCCCAGGCACCCCGGGTACCCCGCTCACCCCGGGCGCCGCGGGCGTGGCCCTCGTCACCGGCGCGGCCGGGCTCATCGGCCGTGACGTGGCGACCCGGCTGGCACAGGACGGCTACGCGGTCGCCGTGAACTGCCCGCCGGGCCCGGGGCACGAGACGGCCGCCGCGGCGGTCGTCGCGGACATCACCGCCCGGGGCGGCCGGGCCGTGGTGGTGCCCGGCGATGTCTCCGACCCCGAGCAGACCACGGCGATGGCGGCCCGCACCCGCGCCGAACTCGGCCCCGTGACCTCCCTCGTCTGCAACGCGGCCGTGTCCGTGGCCGCCCGCCGGGACTGGCGCGCGCACTCGGCCGCCGACTGGGCCGAGGTGCTCGCCGTCAATGTCACCGGCGCCTACCTGTGCGCACGGGCCGTCCACCCGGACCTGGTCGCCTCCGGACGCGGGTCCGTCGTCGTGATGGCGTCGGTGACCCCGCTGCTCGGCCGCACCGGCAATCTGCCTTACGTCACCTCCAAGGCCGCCCTCATCGGCCTCACCCGCGCCCTGGCCCGCGAGGTGGGCCCCGAGGGCGTACGGGTCAACGCCCTCGCCCCCGGCGCCATCCGGGGCGAGGCCGAGGCGGTGTACGGCGACCCCGGCGAACTGGAGCGCACGATGGCCGCCCTCCAGTCGCTGCCCCGCAGGGGCGAGGCGTCCGACGTGGCCTCCGCCACGGCCTGGCTCCTGGGCCCCGGATCCGGATTCGTGACCGGACAACTCCTCGTGGTCGACGGCGGATGGGTGATGCACTGATGACCGGAACAGCAGGCACACCATGTACGCCAGGCACACCACGTACGCCAGGCACACCATGTACGCCACGTACACGAAACGCGCCACGCGTGGCCGTAGCCGCCCTCATCCAGGAGACCAACACCTTCTCCCCGGCCGCCACCACCCTCGCCGACTTCCAGGCGCACGGCCTCTGGCTCGGCGCACCGGCCGCCGACCTCTCGCACGGCACCAACACCGAGATCGCCGGAGCCGTCGAGACCCTCACCGAGGCGGGCGCCGAGCCGGTCCCGATCGTCCGCGCCTGGGCGATGTCCGGCGGCACCCTCGACGCCGACGCCTTCGAAACCCTCCGCGCCCTCCTCATCGACGGACTGCGCGCCGCAGCCCCCCTCGACGGCCTCGTCCTGTGCCTGCACGGCGCCCTGGCCGCCGCCCACGAACCGGCGGCCGACGCCGCTCTCACCGAGGCCGCCAGATCCGTACTCGGCCCCGCCACCCCCCTGATCGTCACCCACGACCTGCACGCCAACGTCACCCCCCGCATCGTCGCCGCCGCGACCGCCCTCGTGGGCTTCCGGACCTACCCCCACATCGACCAGGCCGACACCGGCCGACGCGGCGCGAACCTCCTCCTGCGCGCCCTGCGCGACCGCCGGTCGGCGCCGCACACCGTCCTGGCCAAGCGCCCGCTGCTCCTCCCCGCCGAGTCCCAGGCCCTGGCCGACCCGCCGATGGCCCGGCTGCGCCGGCTGGCCGACGCCGCCACGACCGGCGACATCCTCGACGTCTCCCTGTTCCCGGTACAGCCCTGGCTCGACGTCCCCGAACTCGGCTTCGGCGTGACCGTGACCACCACCGGCGACCGCGACACCGCCACCCGCCTCGCCGACGAGCTGGCCCAGGCCGCCTGGACGGACCGTGCCGCCTTCGACGTGGCACTGCACGACCTGACCACCACGGTCGGCGGCCTCAAGCGCCGCGACGGCACCGGCCCCGGCCCCGTGCTGCTCGTCCAGTCCGCCGACTCCCCGACGGCCGGGGCCACGGCCGACAGCGCCGCCGTCATAGGCGCCCTCCTCGACCACGGCCAGGAACTCACCAGCCTCGCCACCGTCGTCGACCCCCCGGCCGTCGCCGCCTGCTTCGCCGCGGGCCCCGGCGGCGCCGTACGCACCACCCTCGGCGCCACCCTCGACAGCCGCTGGTCCGACCCCGTCCCCGTGCGCGGCCACGTCGTACGCCTCGGCACCAGCCCGGTCGTCCTCACCGGCGACTCGATGACCGGCCAGCGGATCTCGATGGGCCGCTGGGCCGTCCTGGACACCGGACGAGGCCCGGTCATCCTCGTCACCGAACGCCCGGCCCCCACCTTCGACCCGGCCGCCTACCGCCACGCGGGCCTCGAACCACGCGACGCCGACGCGGTCGTGGTCAGGTCGGCCACGATGTACCGGGCCGGGTTCCACGGCCAGTACGCCACGGCGTACGTCCTGGACCTCCCCGGCGCGAGCACCCCCCGGTTCGCCTACCTCGACTACCACCACGCCCCGCGCCCCCTGCACCCGCTCGACCCGGCGGCGCCCCCACCGACCGCCCTCTTCGTCGAGGACAACCGGGTGCCCGTCTACTACGCGGGCGGCACCCGCATCACCGAGTTCCGCACGGGCGACGACAGCGCGGGAGTCGGTGACGAGGACGGCGGCCCCGAGGACTGGGTGGGCTCGGTGACCGCACTCCCCACCGGCCTGCTGCCCCCCGGAGCGTCCCCCGACACCGGCGTGTCGATGACCGCCAAGGGCTCCCTGCGCGACCTCATCACCGCCGACCCCACCGGCTGGCTCGGCGACCGCCTTGCGCGCGCGTTCGACGGCCACACCGGCCTGCTCGTCAAACTCCTCGACGCGGGGGAGCGCCTCCCCGTCCACTGCCACCCCACCCGGGAGTTCGCCCGCGCCCACCTCCACAGCCCGTTCGGCAAGACGGAAGGCTGGATCGTGCTGCGCGCCGACCCGGACGCCAAGGTCTGGCTCGGCATGCGCGAGCGGGTCGCCCCCGCCGACCTCCGCCACTGGATCACCGAGGGAGACCTCCCCTCGATGCTCGCGGCCATGAACGAACTCCCCGTCCACCCCGGCCAAGTCATCCACGTACCCGCCGGACTGCCCCACGCCATAGGACCCGGCGTCACGGTGATCGAACTCCAGGAACCCACCTCCTTCTCCGTCCTCGCCGACCACCACGCCTTCGGCCTCGACGAGGACACCGCCACCCTCGGCCTCGGCTGGGACACGGCCCTGTCCTGCTTCGACCTCAGCGCCCACGGCACCCGCCTCGACGCCCTGCTGCCCCCGCCCCGCCCCGTCCCCGGCACCGCTCCCGGCGGACGCCTCACCACCCTCTTCCCTCCCGGCGCCGACCCGTACTTCCGCGCCTGGCTGGCCGAGTGCGACGGCGAGTTCACCCTGCCCGCGACCGGTTTCGCCGTCCTGGTGGTCACGGCCGGGACCGGCATCCTCAGCTGGCCCGACGGCCCCGAACTGCCGGTACGACGCGGCAGCACCCTCGTCGTCCCCGCCGCCGCGGGACCGATGACCGTACGCGGCGCCCTCACCGTCGTCGTCTGCCTCCCGCCGGAGGTGTGACATGGACTTGGCGTCCCTGCCCCGCCTCGACGCTCCCGTCATCCGCGAGATCGAGTGCCGCGCCGCACTCGCGGAGAGCCCGCTGTGGCTCCCCGGGCCGGGCCTCCTGCTGTGGGTGGACGCGCTGGCGGGCACCCTGTACGTCCTTGACGACAGCTCAGGTCCGTGGCGCGTCCACCGCCTCGCCGAAGGGGACGCGGCGAGTGCGGTGGCCGCCGACACCCAGGGCGGCATCCTGCTCACCGCCGGAACCCAGGTGACCCGGCTGGACCTCGAAGAGATCACCCGCCCCACCCTCCACGCCACCCTCCCCGCCGACCCGCCCGGCGTGCGCTTCAACGACGCCAAGGTGGGCCCCGACGGCCGCCTGTGGGCCGGTACGGTCCGCCCCGGCACCGACGCGGGCGGCGCCCTGTGGACGATCGACGCGGACGGCAGGGCCGAACGGCACCTCACCGGAGTCACCCACGGCAACGGCCTGGCCTGGAACCCGGCCGGAAACCGCCTCTACTTCGTCGACAGTGGCCCCCGGACCCTCACCCGCTTCGGCTACGACACCGACCTCGGCCTCACCGGTCCGGGCCAGACGTTGCTGCGCCTGCCCCCGGAAGCCGGTGTCCCCGACGGGCTGGCCACCGACGCCGAGGGCGGGCTGTGGCTCGCGGTGTGGGGAGCGGGCCGCGTCCTGCGCCTCACCCCGGACGGCGAGCCCATCGCCCGGATCGACCTGCCCGCACGCCATGTCACCTCCTGCGCGTTCACCGGCGTGCGACGGGACCTGCTGGCCGTCACCACGGCGGCCGACGACGACCGCCCCGGCGGCTCCGTCCACCTCCTCGACGTGGGTGTGACGGGCATGCCGGTGCCGGCCTTCGGCACCCCGCCCACCGGCCCGCACCCCGCACCACACCCCGCACCACCCCCCGCCCGACACGACGTCAGGGAGCCGCGATGGGAGCACTGATGCGCCAGGTCTGGATCACCGGACCGGGCTCGGTCGAGGTCCGGACGGTGCCCGTGCCCGCCCCCGGCCCCGGCGAGGCCCTGGTCCGGACGGCCTTCGCCGGGATCTGCGGTTCCGACCTGCACACCCTCACCCGGGGACACCCCTGGCTGCCCTACCCGGTCGCGCCGGGACACGAGGCATCGGGCCAGGTCGTGGCCCTCGGCGACGGAGCCCACCGCTTCGCCCCCGGCGACGACGTCTACCTGCGCCCCGTACTGGCCTGCGGAACCTGTGCCCCCTGCCGCCGGGCCCGCCCCAACCTCTGCACCGACCTGATCGGCGTCGGATCACACCTTCCGGGCCTCATGGCCGACTTCGCGGTCGTCCCCGAAGCCGCCCTCGCCCGTGTCCCCGCCGGGGTCGGCCTCGCTCAGGCCGCCCTGATCGAACCCCTGGCGACGGCCGTGCACGCCCTCGCACGGGCCGGTGACACGCGGGGCGCTGCGGTGCAGGTGACCGGCGGCGGAGCCATCGGCCAGTGCGTGCTGCTCGCCCTGATGGCGGCGGGCGTGGGCCCGGTGGCCGTGGTCGAGCCCGTCGCGGCCAAACGGGCGCTCGCGTCGGCGCTGGGGGCCGCCCGCGCGATCGACCCCGCGAGCCGCGAGGCCCGGGAGCGGGTGCGTACGGCCCTCGGCGGACGCCCCGACGTGGTGTTCGACTGCGTGGGTTCCGCCATGACGATCAGGTCGGGCGTGGCGGAGGTGGCGCGCGGCGGTTCGGTCGTGGTCGTCGGAGTCGGCCACGGCGAGGTCGCGGTGCCGATCGAGACGGTCCAGGACCACGAGGTGACGGTGACCGGCTCCGCGATGTACACGCCGGACGATCTCGACCGCGCGGCGGAACTCGTCGCCGAGGGCGTACCGGTGGCCCGACTGATCACCTCGGTACGCCCCCTCGCCGACGCCGCCGAGGCGATGGCCGCCGCGGCCACGGGCACCGAGACAAAGATCCACCTGGCGGGCCGGACATGACCCGCACCACCCTCCTCTCCCTCTCTCACCTCCGGCGGAGGCACACATGCTGATCCCCACCCCCGTCTTCTTCGGCGCGGGCGAGCCCCACCGCATGGTCGACCTGGAGGTGGCCGAGCCGCGCACGGGCGAGGTCCGGGTCCGAATGGCCGCCTCGGGCGTCTGCCACAGCTGTCTGTACGCCATGGACGGCGAACACGCCGCGATCCCCGTCCCGATCGTGCTGGGCGACGAGGGCGCCGGTGTGGTGGAGTCCGTCGGCCCCGGTGTCACCTCCGTGTCCGAGGGAGACCACGTCGTCGTCTCCTGGGCCCCCGGCTGCGGCACCTGCCGCCCTTGCCGCAGGGGCGCCCCCGCGATCTGCCGCCGCCCATCGCCGTTCGGCCGGATGCGCGACGGCACCACCCGCCTCTCCGCCGCCGGTCAGGAGGTGTTCCACTACGGTCCCGCCACCAACGCGCCACTGACCGTCCTGGAGGAACGCGCCGTGGTGCCGGTCCACCCCGCCATGCCGCTCGACCTCGCCGCGCTGATCGGCTGCGCGGTGGCGACGGGCATCGGTGCCGTCCGCACCACGGCGGCCGTCCGGGTCGGTGACGCGGTCGCCGTGCTCGGCTGCGGCGGGGTGGGCGCGAGCGCCGTACATGGCGCCCAACTGGCGGGAGCCCACCCCGTGATCGCCGTCGATGTCGTACCCGCCAAGTTCGAGGCCCTGCGCGCACTGGGCGCCACGCACTGTGTCGACGCGCGCTCCGACGACGTGGTGGGTCAGATCCTGGACCTCACCGACGGCGGGGTGGACCACGCCTTCGTGACCACGAGCGCCGCCCCGGCGTTCGACACGGCCCTGCGCGTCCTGGCACCGCGCGGGACCGCCATCCTGGTCGCGGGCTACCCCGACGGCGCGCGCGTGACGTTCGACCCCGGCCACCTGCTCAACGGCGAGCGCCGCATCGTCGCCTCGAAGTACGGCTCGTCCAACCCGCCGGTCGACTTCCCCGACCTGGTGGACCTCCACCTCGCGGGCCGGCTGAAGCTGGCGGAGATGGTCGCGCGCCGCTGGCGCCCCGACCAGATGGACGAGGCGTACGACGCACTGCGCTCCGGCGCGGCAGGGCGCGGCCTGATCGTCTTCGACCCGCCCCCGGCCGACGAGCGGGGGCGGTGAGGGTGCGTGCCGTGGTGGCCTCGGCGCCGGGGCGGCAGTCGGTGGAGCACATCCCCGACCCCGAACCGGCCGCGAGCGAGGTGGTGATCGAGGTACGGGCGTGCGGCATCTGCGGCACCGACCTCCACCTTCTGTCGGGCGGACTCGGCGACGACCGGTTCCCGCTGGTACCGGGCCATGAGTCCTGGGGCGAGATTGTCGCCGTCGGCACCGGCGTCCACGACCACCGCGTGGGCGACCTGGTGGCCGTGGACCCCTCGCTGCACTGCGGCCGATGCGGGCGCTGCCTGCGCGGACAGGGCAACATGTGCGAGGACTGGGGCGCGATCGGCGCCACCCGACCGGGCGCCTGGGCCGAGTACGTCGCCGTCCCCGAGGCCAACTGCCACCGCCTCGACGCGTCCTTCCCCCGGGAGGCCGCCGCCCTGCTCGAACCCGTGGCCTGCGCGGTACGCGGCCTCGACCGGCTGCGCCCGCGCGCCGACGAACCGGCCGTGGTGTGCGGGGCCGGCACGATGGGCCTGATCCTCGCGCTGCTGCTGGACGCCAGGGGCGTGGGCCCGGTCACCGTCGTCGACCCCCACCCGGCCCGCCGGGAACTGGCCGCCCGGCTGACCGACGCCACCGCCCGTCACCCCGACGAGGTGACGGGACTCCGGGTGCCCTGGGTCGTGGAGGCGACGGGGCACCCCTCCGGCTTCACCCAGGCACTCGACCTGGTGGACCGGGCCGGCCATCTCCTCGTCTTCGGAGTGGCCCCGCCCGCCGCACGCGTCGAGGTGTCGCCGTACCGCGTCTACGCCGACGAGTTGACCATCGTCGGCTCGATGGCGATCCTGCACAGCTTCCCCGCCGCCGTCGACACGGTCCGCAGACACGCGGCCCGGCTCACCCCGCTGGTCACCGCCACCTTCGACCTGGCGGACATCGGCACCGCCCTGGACGGGGTGCGGGCCGGGACGACCGTCAAGACGCTGATCGTGCCGGGCGCATCGCGGGGGGCGAGGCGGTGACCGGCAGGCGCGTCCTGGTGACCGGGGCCCGCCGGGGGATCGGCGCCGCCCTCGCCGTGGGCCTGGCCCGCCCCGGTACGGCCGTGGTGCTGCACCACCTCGACGCCGCGCGCGAGATCGCCGACGTGGCCGCCGGTTGCCGTGACCTCGGTGCGGCGGTCGAGATCCTGGAGGCCGACCTGGGCGACGCGCGCGAGATCGCCCGCCTCGCCTCGGCCGCGGGCCCCGTCGACGTGCTGGTGAACAACGCGGCCCGCGCCTCCCAATCGGCGCTCGACGACCTGAGCGACGAGGAGTGGGCGTCCACCCTCGCCGTGAACCTCACCGCGCCCGTCCTGCTGGCCCGTGCCCTGGTCCCGGGCATGCGCGCACGCGGCTGGGGACGCATCGTCAACATCACCTCGGCGACGGTACGTCTCGGCGGCCCGTCCGGCCCCGCCTACGTGGCCGGCAAGAGCGGCCTGGTCGGCCTGACCCGCGCTCTCGCGCGCTCCCTGGGCCCAGCGGGCATCACCGTCAACGCCCTGTCACCCGGCGCGGTCCGCACCGAGAGCGAACGGGAACTCGCCACCGCCCACCAGCCCCAGCACGACCTGGACGCGGACATCCTGCGCCGCCAGGCACTGCCCCGCCGACTCACCCCCGACGACATGGTCGGCTGCCTGCGCTTCCTGGTGTCCGAGGGCGCGGCGGGGGTGACGGGGCAGGTGATCGAGGTGGGGGGCGGGTTGGTCCATCGATAGGCGGGCCGCCGCCGCGCCAGCCCGCCGCCGCGTGAGCCCGCCCGCGCGTGAGCCCGCCCGCGCGTGAGCCCGCAGCGGCCCGATCAGCCCGATTGGCGCGACCGACCCGACCAACCCGACCGACGAGGAACCGTCGGCCGGGCGCGAGGTCTCCGAGGCGCCTCATCGCAGCTCACTGCGCCTCACTGCACCTCCGTCAGCTGCCCCGTCTCCACGGCGAAGACGAAACCGCGGATGTGCCGCTTGTGCGGTACGAAGGGGTCGGCCTTGATACGCCGGATGGACTGCCGGACATCCGTCTCCAGGTCGGCGAAGGCCTCCGGTGCCCAGAGCGGGCGGATTCCGGTCTCGTCCTCGATCTCGCGTTTGAAGTCGTCGTCCTTGAAGGTCTGCATACCGCAGTCCGTGTGGTGGATGAGCATGATCCTCCGGGTGCCCAGGAGGCGCTGGCTGATGACCAGTGACCGGATCGCGTCCTCCGTCACCGCGCCGCCCGCATTGCGGATGATGTGGGCGTCTCCCTCCTTCAGGCCCAGCATCGAGAAGATGTCCAGCCGGGCATCCATGCAGGCGAGGACGGCCAGTTCGCGTGCCGGAGGGAGTGCGAGCCGACCGCCGAAGGAAGCGGCGTACACCTCATTGTTGACGAGTGATTCATCGATAACCGACATTATTTCCTCCCGTTTTTCCGGTATGGAGAGGGGCTGCTGGATGCAGCGAATGCTCACTTCTCCAAAGCCAGAGGGAATGTACCGAGTCGGAATTCGAACAGGAAAGTCCGTGGAATGAAATGGATGCCGATCCGGCCAGGTCCGGACCAGTAGTTCTGCCCGGAGGGCAACCAGGCTCATGTCCTAGTCGCAGATTTCGACGGTTCCGACATAGACGAGTTTCTTCCGCAGGACATAGCCGGTCGCGCTGCCGGAAATGACCTCGTCGACGGTGCCGTAGTAGCGATCGTCGACAGGGGCCGGATAGCTCGCGGGCTCCAGCCGGAAGAACAGGGTGCCCGAGGCCACGTCCCCGACGCGATTGCCCCCGGCGTCCCAGATCTGCCCCTTGTTGTTCACCCGGTACTGCTTCCGCAGCGGACAGGTCCGGGTCGGAGACGGAGTGGGTGTGGGCGTGGAGGTGGGTGTGGGTGTGGGACGTGCGGGGGGTGGGCTGGACGCCGGAGGGGGGCTCGGGGCGGGCGCGGGTGCTGGTGGCAGGGCCCGCGGTGGAGACGAGGTACTCGGCGTGGGGTTCCGGGTGGGCGTCGGAGCGGGGCTCGGCCGGACGCTCGATGTCGTGGTCGGGGCCGGTGAGGGCGCCCCGGGCACGGGCGGGACCGGCTGAGCGGGTTCCGAAGTGTCGGGGCCGCCGAAGACGACGACCGTGACCGCCGCGAGCGCGACGACCAACGCCCGCCGCGCCGCGGGCCGCATCGGAACGCGCGAGAAATGATTGTGCTGGATGGCGTTGTCCCCGATGAGGACGCCGTCACCGCGAACGGAGGGCTGTTTTCCCTCCCCGCCGCCGCCGCCGGCGGAGGGGTTCTTCGTCACCGGTCAGTGGAAGTTGTTGGTCTGGATGATGTGGTCGCCGCATGCGACGCCTCTGGACCCGGTCACGACCACGCCGTACTTGCCCGCCCGGACACCGCGATCAGGTTCAGTCACCGGCTCGCCTCCCTCGCCCGCGTCCGTGACGGATTCCTCCTCACCGGCGGCCGTGGCGGCCCGCCTGCGGGACACCAGGGACATCAGCCTGTTCCAGGCGCTCCGCGCGACCCGCTGGCCCGTCTCCGTCAGCCCGCCCGTGAGCCCGCCCACCAACCCCGCGGCCAAGGCCCCCGCGACCAGTTCCATCGCAGCCACCGTTCCCCCTTCATCGCGCTTCATCGACCCGGCAGCGCGCGGACCGAAGAGACTTCATCACGGCCCAGTGTGTCCAGGAATCCCACCAGCCCCGCCGGGCGACGCCCCCGGTACGGCATTGACCTCGCAGGACGTCGCACCGTTTTCGCTCGCATGGGTGACGTCGGGGATACGACGGCCCGGACACGGGCGGATTCAGGCTTCGGGCCGGTGGGCGTGCCTGGTCGGACGGGCCGGATGAGGGCTGGATACGGGTGCGCACGACGGTGGGCAGCGGGCCGCCGAATCCGAGCCCGCCCGTGTGTGAAGAAATGTGCCGGTGACCGATGAGTCCGCGGCCTCCACGAGGTCTACATGATCGACAGACCAGGAACAGCCTCATCAGGAACAGCCTCATCCGGAGAGAGCATGACCACTGACTCGACAGACTTGACCGATACCACTCGCACGACAGACACGCCCGAGACCGGTGCCGTCGGTTCGCTCAAGGTGCCGGGCGCGCTTCTGCACTACGAGGTGCGCGGCGAAGGCCCGCTCGTCGTGCTGGTCGGCGCCCCGATGGACGCCGCCGCCTTCGCCCCGCTGGCCGAGCTGCTCGCCACCGATCACACGGTGCTCACCACCGACCCGCGTGGCATCCACCGCAGCACGCTGGACGACCCCGAGCAGGACTCGACGCCGTCTCTGCGCGCCGACGACCTGGCCCGGCTGATCGCCCACGTCGACGCGGGTCCTGCCGTCGTCCTGGGTTCCAGCGGCGGCGCCGTCACCGCGCTGGCCCTTGCCCAGGCCCACCCGGATCAGGTGCGTACCGTCGTCGCCCACGAGCCGCCGCTGACCGAGCTGCTGGAGGACCGCGAGCAGCTACGCGCCGGGACCGAGGACCTGGTGGCCACCTACCTCGACGGCGATGTGACGGGAGCCTGGAAGAAATTCTTCGCGCAGGCCGCCATCGCGATTCCCGAGCCCGCGCTCGAAGAGATGTTCGGCGGGGAGCGCGATCCGCGGCAGGTGGCGGACGAGCGCCGCTGGTTCGCCCACGAGATGCGCGGCTCCACTTTCTGGCAGCCGGACACGACCGCCCTGCGTACCGGGGCCACCCGCGTCGTGGTGGGCATCGGCGACGACTCCACCGGCCAGCTCTGCGACCGGACCTCCCGGGCGCTCGCTCAGACACTGGGCACCGAGCCGACGATGTTCCCCGGCGGCCACACCGGATTCGTGGAGACCCCCGACTCCTTCGCCACCCGCCTGCGCGCGGTCATCCGCGCGGACTGACCCCTACCCGGGGGAACACCTGCGGAGGGCGGCCTGGGCCACTACGGGGATCAGGCCGCCCTCGCCGCCACAGACGCTCGACCGACCCGGTCACCCCGGTCACCCCGGTCGGCCGCGTCTCGGGCCGCTCAGCCCCACAGCTCCTGGATGGTCGAGAACACCTTCTGGTTGTGCGAGAACTCGATCGTGTTGCCGTCGGGGTCGTTGACGGCGCAGATGTACCCGATGTGGGCGGCCATCTCCACCGGCTCCCACCGCAGGTTCCCCATCTCGCGCGCCTTGGCCGCGACCGCGTCGACGTCCTCGCGGTTGGGCAGCTCGATGCCGATGTGCGCGAACGGCGCCAGCGTCGGGATCTTCTCGCCCGGCTCGATGCCGAAGCGCGCCCCGACCTCGGGGATGAACTCGGCCAGGACGAGGACGAACGCCGAGTCGACCTGCCCCTTGTTCGACAGCCAGGCACCGCGCCCGTTGCTGTCCACGTTCTTGGTGACCAGCACCAAGGGCGTGAGGCTCGTGTAGAACTCGATGGATCGGTCCAGGTCGCTGACCGGGACGGCGACGTGGGTCCAGCGGGGTTCGGTCAGTTCAGCCATGGTTCTGCTCTCCTCGTTCGTTTCACTTCATTCATGGGGTTCGTTCGGCCCAACCGTGACCTGCGGCCATGTGGTCAGACGGTGGGCCACTTGGCCCGGTTGGGCAGGCCGGAGCGGGCCACGATGCCCTCGCCGGCGGTCTGGGCGCGGCGCAGCAGGTCGTCCTCGTCGATCGTCGTGCAGCGGTAGTTGTCGACGACGCGCCGTCCGTCGACGAACACCGTGTGCACGCCGCGCCCGTCCGCCGACCACACGAGCTGGTTGGCGACGTTGTGCAGGGGCCGCCACTCCGGCCGGTTCGTGTCGTGCAGGACCAGGTCGGCCTTCTTGCCCGTCTCGATCGAGCCGATCTCGTGCTCGGCCTGAAGCCCACGGGCACCGTTGCGGGTGGCCATCGCGAACGCGTCCTCGGCCGGGAAGATCGTCGCGTCGCGGCGGGCGTCCTTGAACAGCCCGGCGACCAGGTAGGTCGCGCGCATCAGATCGTGGTAGTTCGAGGCGTTGTTGCCGTCGGTGCCGATCGCCACGTTCACGCCCGCGGCCACCATCTCGGGGAACTTGCCGATCTGGGTCACGCCGTAGGACACCTTGAGCGCCGTGGTCGGGCAGTGCGACACACTCGTCCCGGTCCTGGCGAGCCGCGCCACCTCGTCGTCGTCCACGTGGACGGCATGGGTCAGGATCACGTTGTCGCCGAGCACACCCAGCTCGTCGAGGTGCACCATGGGCCGCTGCCCGTACGACGCGAGGAAGCCCTCGGGGTCCATCGCGGCCGGGGACATATGGAAGCTGAACCCGCTGCCGTACTCGATCGAGAGGTTCTTCGCGGCCTGCCACAGTTCGTCGCTGCAACAGGTGTGGCCGATGATGATCGGCCAGGCCTGGATGCGGCCGTCGGCCACCGAGGCGTACTTGCCCATGGTGTCCTTCAGGCGCGCGATGGCCTGCGCGGTCGACATGCGCAGGGTCTCCGGCTCGGGCACGAGGTCCCACGCCCACGGTCCGACACGGGCGCGGATGCCGATCTCGGTGAGGGCCTCCACGACCGGGTCGATGAACCGGATCGTGCCCGCTTCCAGGAACGCGGTCGTGCCGCTCTTGAGCATCTCCAGCGCCGCGAGCTGGGCCGAGATGTGCTCGTCCTCCTCGGTGTAGTGGGTGTGGATCGGTGTGAGCCACTCGAAGACGTTCTCCAGGAACGGGGTGTCGTCCGGGACGAAGCCGCGGGTGAGTGGTTCCCCGGTGATGTGCACATGTGTGTTGATCAGGCCGGGGGTGACGACGAACCGCTCACCGGAGATGACGGTGTCGCTGTGCCACTCGGCGGTCACGTCGGCGGTCTTGCCGACGGCCACGATCAGGTCGTCCCGGATGGCGACCGCGCCGTCGCTGATCACGCGGCGGGAGTCGTCCATCGTCACGACGAGGGTGTTGACGATCAAGGTGTCGGCGGGCGCCGTGGCATTCGGGGAATTCACGAGGTGGCCTCCGAGGTGCGGGAGCGGATCAGTCGGACATGCTGGCGGGGCACCGGCTCGAACGAGTCGGTCAACTCGGCTCCGGCCGCCTCGGCCCACGCGCGCAGGTCCGCGACCGTGACACCGAGCCCGGCCGTTGCGGCCAGCATCGTCAGGGACAGCAGCAGTTCATGGCGCGCGGCGCGGCAGACGCCATCACGGTCGTCGCCGTCGGTGTCGTGTCCGGTGCGGGCCGGGTCGGGACGCGGATAGTCGACGACCACGACGACCCCGTCCGCGCCGACCAGCTCGACCGCGCGGGCGAGCAGTCGCCGGGCCCGCTCGGCCGGCTCGGCCCGCAGCACATGTGCCAGCACGACGACATCGGCCGAGGTGACCGGGAGCGCGGCCTCCAGGTAGTCGCCGGGAACGGCGATCACCCGCTCACGCAGGCCCGCGTCCGTGGCCGCGCGCTCGGCGATCGGCAGCACGTTCGGCAGGTCGACCGCGATCACCGTGCCCTTCGGCCGGGTGCGCAGCAGCGAGGTCAGCCAGGCCCCCGAGCCGCAGCCGAGGTCGACGACCACCGGCTGCTCCGGCCACAGCCCGCGCCGCTCCAGCTCGGCGGCGACAGCCGTGGCCACAGCCGCCTGGGTCGGGCCGGTCGCCCGCACGAGCGCCGGGTACAGCTCGGTCAGGTCGGCGGTCACGGTCGGCTCGGGTGCGCCGCTGCGGATGGTGTCGGCGAGGCCCGGCCAGGCCCCCGGCGGCCCGGGGGAATGGTGGACGAGGGCGGCCATCGAGGCCGGTGCCGTCGACACCAGGTAGCGCTCGGCCACGGGCGTGAGCCGGAAACGGTCCTCGTCGGCGGCGAGCAGGCCGAGCGATACGAGGGTCTCGGCCAGGACGGTCACCGGCCCGGGCCCGTCGGCGCCGATCGCTGCGGCCAGCCGTACGGCGTCCAGTCCGCCCCCGTCGGCGCGCTCGGCGTCCTCCGCATCCTCCGCGAGGGCGTCGAACAGACCGAGGTCGAGCGCGGCCGAGAGCGCCCAGTAGGACGTGAAGCCGTTGATCACGTCCCACACCGGCGCCGGGCCGACCGGGGTGGTGGTCGCCGTGCTCATGGACGCAGCACGATCTTGCCGGTGGCCTGCCGTGACTCCATCCGGGCCTGTGCCGCCGCGGCCTCGGCCAGCGGGAACTCGCTGTCGATCGGCGTGCGGAACGGCGACGCCCAGTAGGCGTCGAGCATCGCGGCGAACTCGCGGCGGTCGTACGGGTCCGAGCCGAGCAGTTGCAGGCCGAAGTGGTAGGCGTAGACCAGGTCGAATTCGGCCCGGTTGCCGGTCGTGTTGCCGAAGAACACCAGCCGCCCGCGCGCCGCGAGGCTGTAGATGCCGGTGTTCCAGGTGGCCGGGCCGACGTGGTCGAGTACGAGGTCGGCGCCCCGCCCACCGGTCACCTCGCGCACGGTTTTGACGACGTCGCCGGTGGTGGAGTTGACCACGACGTCGGCGCCCAGACCGCGTGCGTAGTCGACCTTGGCGTCCGAGCTGACCGTGGTGATCACCCGGGCGCCGGCGGCCTTGGCCAGCTGGATCAGGGCGGTGCTGACGCCGCTGCCGGCCGCGTGGATCAGCACGGTCTCGCCGAGGCGGACCTTGCCGATCTCGATGAGCGCGTGCCAGGCCGTCATCCAGATCGTCGGTACGACGGCCGCTTCGACCAGGTCGACCTCGTCCGGCACCCGGTGCACATTGGCCGCCGGGACGAGCACGTACTCGGCGTAGCCGCCGGCCAGGGTGGCACCTATGACACCCGCGCTCGGGCACCTGCCGTCGGCTCCGTTGACGCAGCTCTCGCAGCGATCACACGGCACGGCCGGATTCACGACGACCCGCGTGCCCTCGGCGAACGCGGTGCCGCCCTCCCGTCCGGCGCCCGCGGGGCCGACCGCCGCGACGGTACCGGCGATGTCCATGCCGGCCACGTGCGGCAGGGCGAAGCCGGGGATCAGCCCGGGTCCGCGCCGCTGGAGGACGTCGAGGTGATTGAGACCGCAGGCGGCGACGCGGACGAGGACTTCGTCCGGTCCCGGCTCGGGGATCGGGACGTCGGCCACCTGGAGTACATCCCGGTCACCGTGCGTTCGATGGAGTACAACCTTCATTGCGAGAGACCTCCACTGGCTGTGGGACTTCGGTCACCGGCCAGTTCGATGCACACCTGGTCGGCATGCAACGGTCTCCGTGGAGCGCCGCGAGGACGCTCCCCCCGATCGATTTGTTGCCCATCGACCGGATCGGCCCGAACGTATTGCCGCCCGTCGACGGCTGTCAATGCCCCGGACACATCACCTCGAACTCGGCGCAGTCATACTCTGCGGGTTCGGGCACCGCGCACCAACGGCCGGACCGAAGATCCACATCGTCCGAGATCGCCATGGATTGCCCGTCTGACCGGCGCAGATCGGTTGCCGCCGGTCAGTACCACGGGGTAGGAATCTCGCATGCTGAAGGGTGGCAAGGTCGGGCTCAGGGCCCGGCACGAGGACGACATTCCGGTCCTGCGGACCGAGCTGTACGACGACGTGGTCACTGGTTCGCGGGCCGAGGGCGGGCCATGGCGCCCGGTCACGCCCGGCTCCAAGGATCCGCGGCTCGTGGTGGACGACAAGGAGGAGGGACGGGTCCCGTTCTCCGTGGTGGAGCTGGCGGGCGGCACGCTCGTCGGCACCGCGCTGCTGTGGGGCATCGACACCCACAACCGGTCCGCGCACATCGGGCTGGGTCTGCTGCCGTACGCCCGGGGCCAGGGCTATGGCACCGACGTGGTCGCGGTGCTGTGCCACTACGGTTTCATCGTGCGCGGCCTCCAGCGGTTGCAGATCGAAACCCTGTCGGACAACACCGCGATGCTGGCCTCCGCCGAGCGCAACGGCTTCGTCCGCGAGGGCGTGCTCCGCTCCTCGGCCTGGGTACTGGGCGAGTTCCTGGACCAGGTCGTACTCGGACTCCTCGCCCACGAGTGGCAGCCGGACCCGAAGGTCTAGCTGTACCGCCGATACGCCGGAGGCCCCGCCCGATCGGCACACCCGTCCCCTTTCCGGCGGAGATCACCCCACCGAACACCTGGACCACGGCCTGGACATGGAGCTGATGCGGCCGTCCTGGGCGCTCGGTCAGACGTTTCGGCGGTACTGGCCTCCGACCTCGAAGAACGCGTCCGTGATCTGTTGCAGTGTGCAGACGCGGGCGGCATCCATGAGGACGGCGAAGACGTTCTGGTCGGTGACCGCTGTGGCTTTGAGCGCGGTCAGGGCGGTGTGGGCCTGCTCCTGGTGCGCGGACTGGTAGGTGTGGACGCGCTTGAGCTGGGACTGCTTCTCGTCCTCGGTGGCCCGGGCCAGTTCGATCACGCCGGGCTCGGCGGTGCCCGCGTGGGGGTTGCGGAAGGTGTTGACCCCGATGATCGGGAGCGTGCCGTCGTGTTTGCGCTGCTCGTAGAGCATGGACTCGTCCTGGATCCGGCCGCGCTGATAGCCGGTCTCCATGGCGCCGAGCACCCCGCCGCGCTCGTTGATCCGGTCGAACTCCTGGAGGACCGCCTCTTCCACCAGGTCGGTGAGTTCGTCGATGACGTACGAACCCTGGAGCGGGTTCTCGTTCATGGCGAGGCCCCACTCGCGGTTGATGATGAGCTGGATCGCCAGGGCCCGGCGGACGGAATCCTCGGTGGGGGTGGTGACCGCCTCGTCGTAGGCGTTGGTGTGCAGGCTGTTGCAGTTGTCGTAGATCGCGATGAGGGCCTGGAGGGTGGTGCGGATGTCGTTGAAGTCCATCTCCTGGGCGTGCAGTGAGCGGCCGGAGGTCTGGACGTGGTACTTGAGCTTCTGGCTGCGCTCGTTCGCCCCGTACTTCTCCTTCAGCGTGACGGCCCAGATCCGGCGGGCCACGCGGCCCATGACGGAGTACTCGGGGTCCATGCCGTTGGAGAAGAAGAAGGAGAGGTTGGGCGCGAAATCGTCGATGTCCATGCCACGTGCCAGATACGCCTCGACGTACGTGAAACCGTTCGCGAGGGTGAAGGCGAGCTGGCTGATGGGGTTCGCCCCGGCCTCGGCGATGTGGTAGCCGGAGATGGACACCGAGTAGAAGTTGCGGACGCCCTCGGTGATGAACCACTCCTGGACGTCCGCCATCATGCGCAGGCTGAACTCGGTGGAGAACAGACAGGTGTTCTGGCCCTGGTCCTCCTTGAGGATGTCGGCCTGCACGGTGCCGCGCACGTTCGCCAGCGCGTGGGCGCGCAGCCCGGCCGCTTCCTCGGGGGAGGGGTCGCGGCCCTCGGCGGCGCGGAACCGGTCCAGTTGCTGATCGATGGCCGTGTTGAGGAAGAACGCCAGGATCGTCGGCGCCGGCCCGTTGATCGTCATGGACACCGAGGTGGAAGGCGAGACCAGGTCGAAGCCGTCGTAGAGCGCCTTCATGTCCTCCAGCGTCGCCACGGACACGCCCGAGGTGCCGACCTTGCCGTAGATGTCGGGGCGTTCGTCGGGGTCGCGGCCGTACAGGGTGACGGAGTCGAAGGCGGTGGACAGACGGGTGGCCGGCTGGCCCTCGGACAGCAGCTTGAAGCGCCGGTTGGTGCGGAAGGGGTCGCCCTCGCCGGCGAACATCCGCGCCGGATCCTCACCGTCCCGCTTGAAGGGGAACACCCCCGCCGTGAAGGGAAAACCGCCGGGGAGGTTCTCCCGTAGCCAGAACCGCACCAGCTCCCCGTGATCGGTGAAGCGGGGCAGGGCGACGCGCGGAATCCGGTTGCCGGAGAGGGACTCGCGGGTCAGCTGGGTACGGATCTCCCGGTCCCGGATCTTCACGACCTGCTCGTCACCGGAGTAGGAGGCGACGACCGAGGGCCAGTTCTCGATCCGCGCGGCGATGTGGCGCGGGAGCCGGTCGCGGGCGTCGTCCAGCAGCGCCTGTACGTCCCGGGGGTCGGAGCCCGCCTCGACCAGCTCGCCCCTGACCGCGTCCAGACGCTGCACCCGGCGCGCGGCCTCGGCCAGCACCTCGCCCTCGCGGTGATAGGCCCGGACGGTGTCACTGATCTCGGCGAGATAGCGCACCCGCTGCGCGGGCACCACCTGGCGGATGCCCGAGGAGTGCCGGACGGCCACCGGCGCCAGCGTGCCCTCGGACAGCGGCAGCCCCTGCCCGGCCAGGACGGACCTGAGGTGCTGATAGAGCGCCGTGACACCGTCGTCGTTGAAGGTGGCCGCGGAGGTGCCGTACACCGGCATGTCCTGCGGCCTTCTGTCGAACGCCTCGCGGTTGCGGACCAGTTGGCGGGCGACATCGCGCAGCGCGTCCTGGGCACCGCGCCGCTCGAACTTGTTGATCGCCACGACATCGGCGAAGTCGAGCATGTCGATCTTCTCCAGCTGTGACGCCGCGCCGAACTCCGGGGTCATCACATACAGGGAGGTGCCGACGAACGGCACGATCGCCGCGTCGCCCTGACCGATACCCGGTGTCTCCACGATCACCAGGTCGAAGGCGGCGGCCTTGAGCAGGGCGATGACATCCGTGAGATGTTCGGGCAGCTCACGGCTGCCACGGGTGGCCAGACTCCGGAAGAACACCCGGCCGCCGTCGAGGGAGTTCATCCGGATCCGGTCGCCGAGCAGGGCACCGCCACCCCGGCGCCGGGTCGGGTCGACCGCGATCACCGCGATCCGCAGCTTGTCCTGCTGGTCGACCCGGAACCGGCGCACCAGCTCGTCCGTCAGCGACGACTTCCCCGAACCGCCGGTGCCGGTGATACCGAGCACCGGCGTGGTCCGGGCCGCCGCCGTGGCCCGCACCTGCGCCAGCAGCTCAGCCGGCAGTCTGCCCAGCTCGGCGCCGGTGATGGCGCGGGCGATGGCGAACCGGTCGCCCGCGACCACGGCGGCCAGGTCGGTCCCCCGGTCCTCCCAGAGGTCGAAATCGCAGTCCTTCACCACCGAGTTGACCATCCCGGCCAGCCCCAGACGCTGGCCGTCCTCGGGGGAGAAGATGGTCACCCCGCTCCGCCGCAGCCGGGTGATCTCCGCGGGCACGATGACGCCGCCCCCGCCACCCACCACATGGACATGCCCCGCGCCCTGTGCGCGCAGCGACTCGACCAGGTACTCGAAGTACTCCACGTGCCCGCCCTGGTAGGACGAGACCGCGACACAGTGGACATCCTCCTCCAGCGCGGCGTCCACGACCTCCTGCACCGAGCGGTTGTGCCCCAGGTGGATCACTTCGGCGCCCTGGGACTGGAAGATGCGCCGCATGATGTTGATCGACGCGTCATGCCCGTCGAACAGGGCCGACGCGGTGACCAGGCGGACAGGGTGCACGGGGCGGTGCGGTTCGGTCATCGGGGCCTTCCCGGACAGGTCAGAGGAGTTCTTACCCGAGATACTAGGACGTCCTAGTATCTAACTGAAGGTGGTGAGCGTATGACCAGGAGCACAGCGGGGGAGGCGCTCGGCGCTGCTAGCGTTCTCCGGCTCTCCGCCTCTCCCGCTGCTTGACTCTCCCGCTGCCCGGCTGCCCGGCTGCCACGACATGGGCCTACGGCCGGTAGGCGGCCCGGTTGTGGTAGGTGACCTTCCCGGCGGGGAGCTTGGCGGGGGCGAAGAGCTGGTCGACCGTCACGAAGTGGAAGCCGCGTGCCTTGAGGGCCTGGATGATTCCCGGTACCGCGTTGACCGTCGTCTTGTGGATGTCGTGCAGGAGGACGATGTCTCCCGGCTTGGTCTGCGTCTTGACGGTGTTGATGATTCTGGCGCTGTCGCGGTACTTCCAGTCCAGGGTGTCGACGCTCCAGTGCACGAGCGGCCGGGCGGCGGCCTGGCGGACGGCCGCGTTGTGGGCGCCGTAGGGGGCGCGGACGGTGGTGGGCTTCTTGCCGGTGGCCTGCTTGATCGCCGTGTCCGCGCGGGAGAACTGGGACTTGATCTGCGCGGCGCTGAGCCGGGTCAGGTCGGCGTGGTCCCAGCTGTGGTTGCCTATCTGGTGACCCGCGCTCGCCGTGCTCCGCACGGTCGACGGGTACCTCTGGACGTTCTTGCCGACGACGTAGAAGGTCGCCTTGACGTTGCGGTCGTTGAGGGTGCGCAGCAGCCGCTGGGTGTCGGCGACCGGCCCGTCGTCGAAGGTGAGGGCGACACACTTCACCTTGCGGCAGTCGACGGCCGCGGGCGCGGCGGCGGAGGCGGGGGCGGCGGTGCCGGCCAGCATGGCACCGCAAAGGGCGGAAACGGCAACCGAGATGACGAGGCGTCGGTGCATCAGGTCCTCCAGGGGAACGGGCTTGCCCTGTGAGACCAACACCTGGGGGGCATGGATGCCCCCGCGTTTCGCGCCACGCAGGCCGAATCGGGCCGGGTCGCAGAATCCGCTGAGACCGGCCGCTCGCCGTCCGGGCGGGATTGCTCGCCGACCCGGATCCGCAGGTCAGTGCCTGTCCTGCGACGGGCAGACGTGTTCGGTCCCGCGCACCAATCGATGGACCGTTTGTGGTGGGAGCGGATGAAGAGCGCGGTTTCCGCCAGTTCTATGCTCGTCCGGAATCGAGCGGGGAGGTAGGGACACCGTGCCGAAGCCGGATGGGCTGGAGGAGCTGGATGGGCCGCGGGAGAAGGATGGGCTGGACGGGGTCGGGGCGTGGTTGCGCCGCCGGTTGCCGGGGCTGCTCAGGGAGAGCCAGGTGCCGGGCGCGGCGGTCGCGGTCAGTGTCGGTGACGAGGTGGTCGAGGCCGCGGCCGGGGTGCTGAGCACGGCCACGGGTGTCGAGGCGACCGTGGACTCCCTCTTCCAGATCGGCTCGATCACCAAGGTGGTCACCGCGACGCTGGTCATGCAATTGGCCGACGAGGGGAGGCTGGACCTCGACGCTCCCGTGCGGGCCGTCCTCCCGGAGTTCCGGATCGCCGACGAGCGGGCCGCCGGGCGGATCACCGCGCGCCAGTTGCTGAGTCATGTCGCGGGCTTCGAGGGGGACGTCTTCACCGACACCGGCAAGGGTGACGACTGCCTGGAGAAGTACATGGCTGTCCTGCGCGATGTGCCGCAGCTCTTCGAGCCGGGCGCGATGTTCTCGTACAACAACGCGGGCTTCTGTGTGCTGGGGCGGATGGTCGAGGTGCTGTGCGGGGAGCCGTACGACGTCTGCGCCCGGACGCGTCTCTTCGCGCCGCTGGGCATGACCCACACCGCGAGCGACCCCTACGAGGCGATCGTCCATCGCGCGGCGGTGGGCCATGTCGAGCGGGCGCCGGGAAAACCCCTGGAGCCCACCCCGGTCTGGGCGCTGGCACGCTCGAACGCGCCGGCTGGGTCGATGCTGGCCATGCGGCCCCGCGACCTACTGGCCTTCGCCCGGATGCATCTCGCCGAGGGGCGCGGCCCGCACGGTCGTACGGTCCTGAGCCCGGAGAGTGTCCGGGCCATGCGGCTCCCGCAGATCACCCTGCCCGATATCGACCAGGGCACCGCCTGGGGGCTGGGCTGGGAACTCTTCGACCTGCCGGACGGCCCGGTCTTCGGGCATGACGGCAACACCATCGGCCAGTCGGCGTTCCTGCGCGTAGCACCGGAACGCGGTGTGGCGGTGGCGATCCTCACCAACGGCGGCCTCTCACGGCAGGTGTACGCCGAGATCGCGGGCCGGGTGCTCGGCGAACTCGGCGGTGTCGGACTCTCCGCGCCGCCGACACCGGGCGGGGCCGCTCCCATCAGGGAAGCGTCCAGGTATCTCGGTACCTACGCGTCGAGCACCTCCGAGACCACGGTGAGCCGCGACCCGGCGGGGCGGCTGTGGCTGGAGCGCACCCCCCTCGGCGTCATCGCCGACCTGGACGAGCCGCCGTACCGTACCGAGCTGGTCGCCTGGCGCGGTGACTCGCTGCTCCCCGTCGAGCCGGAGCGCGGTGTGCACGCGCCGCTCGCCTTCCTCGGTGACGACGGGCAGGGGCACGCCCTCTATCTGCACACCGGCCGGGCCGACCGACGGGTGGCAGAGTGAACGAGCTGCACCGGCGCGCCGTCGTCGCCGACCTGCACAACGACCTGCTGTGCGCGGTGGCCGCCCGGCCGGTGGCGGACTGGGCGGAGTTCTTCCGCGAGCGCTGGCTGCCGCAGTTGCGGGCCGGCGGGGTGGACGTCCAGGCGCTGCCGGTGTTCATCGACGACCCGTACCGGCCCGAAGGCGCGCTGCGCCGGACCCTGCGGATGATCGAGGCGGCCCACCGGCTCGCGGCCGGCAACAGCGACGCCGTCATGCTGTGCGAGGACGGCGGCCAGATCGATCAGGCGCTCGCGGAGGGCCGTATCGCGCTGGTGCTGGCCTTGGAGAGCGCGCCCGGTGTGGGCGAGGACGTGGAACTGCTGGAGACCCTGTTCCGGCTGGGGGCCAGGATCGCGTCCCTGGCACACTTCGGGCGCACCGCCCTGGCCGACGGCAGCGGGGAGGACGGGACCGGCGGCCGGCTCACCCGGGCCGGGGTCGCGGCGCTGGCCGAGATGGAACGCCTCGGCATGCTCTTCGACATCAGTCACCTCGGCGCGGCCGGGGTCGGGCACGTCCTGGAACTGGCCGCACGGCCGGTGATCGCGACCCACTCCGCCGCCCGGGCGCTCTTCGACCATCACCGCAACCTCACGGACGAGCAGATCCGGGGTGTCGCGGCGGGGGGCGGGGTGGTGTGCGTCAACTTCTTCGCCCCGTATCTGCATGACAGCGACTACTCGATCGACCGTCTGATCGACCACTTCGAGCACATCGCCGGGGTGGCCGGGATCGGACATGTCGGACTGGGCCCCGACTTCATCAAGGAAGTGCTCGCCGACACCACCCCGCCGTGCTGTGAGCGCGCCTTCGTCGAAGGGGTGCCCGCCGACGCCTATCTGCCCGGTCTGACGGGCCCGGCCGGGCTGCCACTGGTCACCGAGGCGCTGCAACGGCGTGGCTGGCCGGAAGGTGACATCGTCGCGGTCCTGGGGGAGAACGTGCGGCGGTTGCTGCGGAACGAACTCGGCCGGCCGGCCGCGTCCTCCGGCTGAGTGGACTCGTACATTCCACCCCACTTCTCGCCGACCCCTCGTACCGACCCCCCTCGCACCACCCCTCGCACCACCCCCCCCTCGCACCCCCCCCTCGTACAGACCTCGTCGTACGCACTGACTGATCTCTTCGTGCGACTGAACCAATCCCAACCCGAATGTTCGATGAACCCGACGAACGATATTCGCGCCCCGTGTCTGAATATCGTCGGGTGGCCAAGGAGATGGAGAGCGGTACCGTGCGCACGAGCGATGGTTCCGAGAACCCGCGTGGGCCCGCGGACGGCAGCCGGGTGCTGACGATCCGCGATCTGTCGGTGGAGATCCGGCGCGGCGACCGGGTCGTCCGCCCGGTCTCGGGAGTCAGCCTCGCGCTCGACCGCGGGGAGACCCTGGGAATCGTCGGGGAGACCGGATCCGGCAAGTCCATGACCGGTCTGGCGATCATGGGCATGCTGCCGGCCGGCGGCCGGGTGACCGGCGGGTCGATCGACTTCGGCGGCACGGAACTCGTCGGGCTCCCGGCGGCCCGCTACCGGGCCCTGCGCGGCAATGACATCGCGATGGTGTTCCAGGACTCCATGACCGCGCTGAACCCCACCCGACGCATCGGTGAACAGATCGCCGAGCCGGTACGACTGCACCACGGCGCGTCGAAACGGGCCGCCCGCACACGCGCCGAGGAACTGCTCGCGCTGGTCGGGATACCGAGGCCCGCCGAGCGGATGGACGACCACCCGCACCAGCTGTCGGGAGGCATGCGGCAGCGCGTGATGATCGCCATGGCGCTGGTGTGCGAACCGAGGGTCGTCATCGCCGACGAGCCGACCACCGCGCTCGACGTCTCCGTCCAGGCCGAGATCCTCGATCTCCTCGACGACCTCAGATCCCGGCTGGGCATGTCGATGATCCTGGTCACCCACGACATGGGGGTGATCGCCCGGCACGCCGACCGGGTGGGGGTGATGTACGCCGGACGCGTCGCCGAGACCGGGCCGACGCCCGCGCTCTTCGCCCGCACCCGGCACCGCTACACCCATGCCCTGCTGTCCTCCATACCCTCGCTCACCCAGGACCGGCGCGAAAAGCTCTTCAGCGTCCCCGGCGCACCGCCGGACCTGGCCGCGCACCACAACGGCTGTTCCTTCGCCCCGCGCTGCACGGCCGCGACGGACCGGTGCCGGGAGGAGCGGCCGGGGCTGTCGGTGGGGGAGGGCGGCCATACTCATGCCTGTTGGCACCCGGTCGAGGTGGTGGGGCCGATGGTCGGGGAGCAGCACGCCTCGCCCGGCCTCCCGTCACGCGACCGCCCCGCGCACGACCGCTCTGCGCCTGACCATCTCTCGCCCGTTCACACCTCCCCCCACCACCCCCCGGCGCCCCTCCCCGACCGCGACACCCCGCCCCGACTGCGCGTCATCGACCTCCGACGCGAATACCCGGTCGGCGGGCGAAGCGGTCTCCTCGGGGAGCGCCGCACGCTCAAAGCCGTCTCCGGAGTGAGCTTCGACGTGGCGGCGGGCGAGACCTTCGGCCTGGTCGGCGAGTCGGGATGCGGCAAATCCTCACTGGGCCGGATGCTCGTGGCCCTGGACCGGCCCACCTCGGGCGAGGTCATCTTCGACGGCGCCCGCGTCACCCGGATGAGCCCCCGGGAACTCGGGCCGCGCCGGGCCCAGCTCCAGATGATGTTCCAGGACTCGAACGCCTCCCTCGACCCCCGGATGCGCATCGGCGCGATCCTGCGCGAGCCCCTGGCGATCCAGGGCATCGGCACCCGAGCCGAACGCACCGCCCGCGCCCGCGAACTGCTGCACGACGTGGGCCTGCCCCTCACCATCCTGGACCGCTACCCCCATGAACTCTCCGGGGGCCAGCGCCAGCGGGTGGGACTGGCCCGCGCGCTCGCCCTGGATCCGAAGGTGCTGGTCGCCGACGAACCGGTCAGCGCGCTGGATGTCTCCGTCCGCTCCCAGGTCCTCAACCTGATGCAGCGCGTCCAGCGCGAACGCGCACTGAGCAGCGTGGTGATCTCCCACGACCTCGCCGTCGTGCGGTACCTGGCCGACCGGGTCGGTGTCATGTACCTCGGCAAGCTGGTCGAGACCGGCACCACCGAGGAGGTGTACGGCGCCACCGCGCACCCCTACACCGCGGGACTGCTCGCCGCGGTCCCCGAGGCGGACCCGGGGGCGCCGCGTCCCCCGGCGGACGCGCGGGTGCGCGGCGAACTGCCGAGCCCCCTCGATCCGCCCAGCGGCTGCCACTTCCGCACCCGGTGCGCGCTGGCCACCGAGGTGTGCGCGAGGGCGGAGCCGCCCCTGACGACGGTCACCGGTCCGCCACCGACGGCGATCACCGGTCCGCCCTTGGTACCGGCCACCGGTACACATCAGGTCGCCTGCCACCACCCCTTGCGGTCGACGGCCGGGCGGCCGGAGGAGCTGACGGCACGATGACCCGCTTGTCACCCCTTCCCCGGGTCCCGCAGGCCCCGACCTCGCGGCCCGCGCACCTCATACGCCTCACACCGCTTTCCCGCAGAGGGGCTGGACACGCATGACCTGGTACGTGGTCCGACGGCTGGCGATCTCCTTCCTCGTCCTGCTGGGGATCTCCGCGGCCGTCTTCTTCCTCCTGCACCTGGTGTCGGACAGCCCCGGACGCGTCGTCCTCGGACAGCGCGCCTCACCCGAGGCGGTGGCCGACTTCAACCAGGAGCACGGATTCGACCGCCCGATCGTGGTCCAGTACGTGAGCTACCTGGGCCAGCTCGTCCAAGGCGACCTGGGACGGTCCTACAAGCTGAACGAGAACGTGATCACGCTGCTGGGACAGAACGCCGGCCGCAGCGCCACCCTGTCACTGGCCGGCCTGGTCCTCGCGCTGCTGATCGCCGTACCGCTCGGCATCCTCCAGGCGGTCAAGCGCAACAGCCTCATCGACCGGGGCGCCACGGCCATCTCGTACATCCTCTACGCGACCCCGTCGTTCCTGCTGGGTCTCATCCTGATCGCCGTCTTCAGCCAGTCCCTGCCGTTCTTCCCGGCCGAGGCGTCCCAGTCACGGTCCCCCTGGGTGGTCCTCACCGATCCACGCGCCATGGCCCTGCCCGTCATCACGCTCGCCATCACCAGCGTCGCGGTCTTCTCCCAGTACCAACGCTCCTCCGCCCTTGACCAGCTCGGCCAGGACTACATCCGGGTCGCGCGAGCCAAAGGGCTCCCGGAACGGCTCATCCTCACCCGGCATCTGCTGCGCAACGCCTGCCTGCCACTGATCACCCTGGTCGGCACGCTCGTCCCCACCCTGCTGGCGGGCAATCTGATCGTCGAGTCGCTCTTCAACTATCCCGGCCTGGGCCTGCTGTTCCTCAACAGCCTGCAACGCGAGGACTACCCGGTACTCCTCGCCTACACCCTCATGGGCGGTGTCCTGACCGTGATCGGCAACCTCGTCGCCGACATCGCGGTCGCCGCCGCCGACCGCCGAATCGAGCTGGAGAAATGACCTCACGACCCATGGACACGGCGGAGGCCACCGAGACGGACGCCATGGCACCTGCCGAGACCCAACCCGCCGGTCCGGGCGAACCGGCCCCGCAGCGCAAGAGACTCTCCCCGAGGTCGGTGCTGCGCACCCTGCGACACCATCCGCTCGGCCTCACCGGCGGGCTGCTCCTGGTGCTCGTCGTCGGATTCTGCTTCCTCGGCCCGCTGCTCCACCGCACCAACCAGACCGACGTGGACCTGCTCAACGCGGCCCTGCCCCCCGGCCCCGGCCACCCGCTCGGCACCGACGCCAACGGCTTCGACGTGCTCGGCCGGCTGATGGCGGGCGGCAAGGTGTCCTTGCAGATCGGACTGCTCGCCGCGCTCTTCGCCACCGCGATCGGCACCCTCTACGGCGCCATCGCCGGACTCGCCGGAGGCATCCTCGACGGGTTCCTCATGCGGGTCGTCGACATCCTGCTGTCGGTGCCCTTCCTCTTCTTCGTGCTGATCCTGTCGGCGCGGTTCCACGCGAACGCCGTGACGCTGAGCCTGGTCATCGGCGGGTTCTCCTGGCTGATCTCCGCCCGCCTGGTCCGCGGTGAGGTGCTGACCCTGCGGGTGCGGGAGTTCGTGCTGGCCGCGCGGGTGATGGGGGCGTCCCGCAGGCGGCTCATCCTCACCCACCTGATCCCCAACGCGCTCGGCGTGATCATCGTCAACATCACCTTCCAGGTCGCCGACGCGGTCCTCGTCGTCGCCGCCCTGGGGTTCCTGGGCTTCGGCCTGACCTACCCGACCGCCGACTGGGGCAGCCAGCTCGCCAGCGGTGCCACCTACATCTCCGCCGACCACTGGTGGCTGGTCTATCCCGTCGGCGGCTGCATCGTCCTCACGGTCCTGGCGCTCAACCTCCTCGCGGACGCACTCCGCGACGCGCTCGGACGCCGGGCCGACTGACCGCCGGACCCGCCCCGCCAACCGACCGACCCTCTCCAACACTTCGCAGGGAGCCACCCATGACGCCACCCATGACACCTGTCTGCGCCAAGCCGCGAAGACGCCGCCTCGCGGCGCTCACCGCGCTGGCCGCCGTGTTCGCCGTGCTGGCCACGGCCTGTACCGGCGGTGGCGGCACCGCGGCCCAGGACGTCCAGGACAGCTACAAGACCCTGCCCAAGGAGTCGGGGAAGCCCACGGACGGCGGGACGGCCACCGTCGCGCTGACCCCGGGGCTCAGCCCCAACTACATCTATCCCTACCCGCCCGCCTCCGCCAACGGGACCGTCATCGCCCGGGGACTGATGTGGCGCTCCCTGTACCGCCCCAGCGGGGAGGGCGACCAGATCGCGGACACCGCGCTGAGCCTGGCCGAGGCCCCCGCCTACAGCTCGGACCGCAAGACCGTCACCATCAAGATGAAGGACTACTCCTGGTCCAACGGCAGGCCGGTCACCGCCGATGACGTCGTCTTCTCCCTCGACCTGCTGAAGGCCGCACTCAAGGAGAGCCCGGCCAACTGGAGCTTCTACACCCCCGGCCAGTTCCCCGACGGCGTCACCGCGAAGGCCACCACCCCGGACACACTCACCCTCGAACTGGACACCGCGTACAACCCGTCCTACCTGCTGTCGATGCTGACCCTGCTGTATGTGATGCCCTCCGAGGAGTGGAACATCGCCCGCACCGGAGGTCCGCACCTGGACCACTCCGACCCGGAGAACGCCAAGGCGATCTACACCTACCTCACCAAGCAGTCCGAGTCCCAGTCCACCTTCGCCGACAACCCGCTCTGGCAGGTGGTCAACGGCCCGTACCGCCTCAAGAGCTTCGACCCGACGACCGGATCGTTCTCCCTGGCCCCCAACAAGGAGTACAGCGGCCCGGGGGACTCGCGGCTCGACCAGGTCGACTTCAAGTCCTTCACCTCCGCCGCGGCCGTGCTCAACCAGTTCAAGGCCGGCAAGCTGACCGTCGGCACTCTGGACTCCAGCTTCATCACCCAGATCGACGCACTGAAGAAGCAGGGCTACCACGTCTACGGCGCCCCGGCGCCCGCCCGCTTCGACCCCCTCGTCCTCAACTTCGAGAACACGACCAACAACTTCGACAAGGTCATCGCCCGCCCCTACGTCCGCCAGGCCCTGCAACACCTCATCGACCAGGGGGGTTACGTCAAGAGCCGGGGCGTCTACAACGGCGCCGCCTCCCCGAACTACAGCACCGCGGGCAGCGGCTCCCCGTACCCGCCCGAGTTCGGCGACCAGGCGCCCTACCCGTACGACCCGGCCGCCGCCGAGAAACTGCTCACCGACAACGGCTGGAAGGTGGTGCCGGACGGCTCCACCACCTGTGAGCGCCCCGGCACCGGGCCGGGCGAGTGCGGGGCCGGTATCCCGCAGGGCCAGACGATCGACTTCACCCTCTCCTCCGCGAACACCCCGGCATACGTGGGCGCCCGGGACATCGCCTTCGCGTCGCAGGCCAAGAAGCTCGGCGTCGAGGTCACCATCGAGACCAAGTCACTCAACTACCTGTACACCAACTACGGCAACAGCTTCGCACCCGCCAACAAGGACAAGTGGGCCGCACAGGACTACGGGCCGCTCTACCTGGCGGCCGGATACCCGAGCAGCAACACCGTGTTCAACACGGGCGGCAGCTTCAACCTGGGCGGCTACCGCAACGCCGAGGTGGACAAGCTGATCGAGGCCTCGACCTTCGGCGCGGACCCGACGGTCCTGTCGACCGAGGTGACCAGCCTCTCCAAGGATCTGCCGGTGCTGTTCTTCCCGACCCCGCACACCCTGGTCGTCTGGAAGGACACCCTCTCCGGTCCGCCATCGTCGTTCAACGCGCTGCTCAGTTTCCTGTACACGCCCGAGCTGTGGTACTTCCGCGAGCAGGACTCGTAGGACACCCACAACCATGGACACGACGAGCGAGACGACCGGGGGCATGACCGTCGGCCCGACCACGGGGGCGTTCGCCCGCCCCCTGGGCCGGACCGCCGGCCCGGTGGACGCCGAGGCGGTGCGTGAGCTGATCGGCGACGCACGGGTGGTGGCCCTCGGCGAGGGCGCGCACAACATCACCGAGTTCTACGGGCTCAGGGACCGGGTCTTCCGGCTCCTGGTCCAGGACTTCGGATTCACGGGCCTGGTGCTGGAGTCCGGTTTCGCCGACGGGCTCGCGGTCGACGCATGGGTCCAGGGCGGACCGGGGCAGGTCGAGACGGTCGCCCGGGACGGCATCACCTACCGGTTCGGCGAGTGCGAGCCGATGTGGCGGCAACTGCGCTGGATGCGCCACCGCAACTCCGGAGATGCGGCGAAGGTCGCCTTCTACGGGATGGACCTGCCCGGATCGTCCACCTCACCCGGACCGGCGGTCCGTGCCTGCCTCGACCGGCTGCCGACCCACCCGGGTGACGAGGAACTGCTACGGCTGAGCGACCTGGGCGGCCGTTCCCAGGCGGCGGTCCGTTACGCGACCATGCCCGCCGCCGACCGCACCCGGCTGCTCGCCGGGCTCCGCGACCTGGAGGAGCGCGCGCTCCGGTTCCACCACGAGAGGGGCCAGGACAGTGCGGAAGCGGAGGTCGCGCTCTGGTGCGCGGCCTCCCTCCGGGCCTTCGTCGCGGAGACCGAGACCGAGACCGAGACCGAGGATCGTGAGGATCGTGGGGCCGATGCGGAGCCCTCGGCGGGCCCGTACCCCCGGGACGTGTTCATGGCGCGGAGCGTGGAATGGATCCTCCGGCGGGAGCGACGCGTCGTGGTGAGCGCCCACAACGCACACATCCGCCGCACACCGCTGAACGGCCGGCCGACGCTCGGCAGCCGGCTCGACTCCGCACTCGGCACCGACCTGGTCGCCATCGCCATGACCTACGGGTCCGGCCCCGAGGTCCGTTTCACCCAGCGCTCCCCACGCCCGTTCGACTGCGAGGTCACCCTGGGCACCCGGACCCTGATGCCGGAGTCCGTCGAGTCACGGCTGGACCGCCTCGGCCCGCCACTGACCCTGGTCGACCCGCGCCGCGCGCCGGACGGCTTCTTCGACGGGGTCCAGGGCACGCTCGTCGGCGGCGGACTCGACCCCGTGGACGACTTCCCCGCCACCTACGACGCGCTGCTCCACGTCCGCCGGGTCACCAGGATCCCCGGGGCGTTCGAACGGCTCCGCGCGGAGTTCGCGGAGGCCGCGAGGCTCCACCCAGACGCCCCCGACAAGCCGGAGTCACCGTGAACGTCAACCCTCCGCCGTATCCGCCCGCGCGTACCGTCGACGTCTTCGAGGACGTAGCGGGCGTCCGGGTGCCGGACCCGTACCGGTGGCTGGAGCCGGAGACCGAAGAGGTACGGCGGTGGCAGCGGCGGCAGGCCGAGATCGCCACCGCCGTCAGCTACGACGGGCAGGACCCGGCGGCCGTCCGGAAACTGATCGAGACCTACGACCGCGGGTCGCGTCCGGCGCTGCCGAAGTACGCGGCCGGACGCTGGTTCCGTGCCGTGACCCCGCCGGGCGGGGCGGCGCCCACGGTGGTGGTCGCCGACCGGCCCTTCGGGGCGGGACGGCCGGTGGCCGACCTGACCGCGTTCGGCAGTGAGTCGCATCCGGCGGTCCTGTCCTGGCTGGTGCCGGCGCCGGACGGCCGCGTCCTCGCCCTGGGCGTCTGTACCGACGGCAGCGAGCACAACACCATCCGGCTCATCGAGGTGGACTCGGGGCGGGTGCTCGACGATGCGCCGGAACAGGTCCTGCACAGTGCGTGGGCGGGCGGGGTGTCATGGCTGCCCGACAGCAGCGGCTTCTACTTCCTCGCGCTCACCGGCTCACCACGGGAGTTCCGGCAGACGGTGTTCCACCACCGGCTCGCCGTACCGTCCCCGGGCGGGAGCGGGACGGGCGCCACCGAGGTGGAACCGATCCCGGTCGGCGAGGGCTCACGGGAGTACACGCTCGTCCAGGTCTCACCGGACGGCCGGTGGGCCGTCGCGAGCCACCGGGTGGGCAGCCCCGTCCCGGTCGCGGTGCGCGATCTGACCCGGCCCGGCACGGGCTGGCGCCCCTTCGTCACCGAGTGCGCCGGGACGATCGCCGGTCACATCGTCGGCGACCACTACATCGCGGTGACCGATGTCGCCGCTCCCCGGGGCCGGGTGGTCGCCCTCCCGCTCGACGCGGCCGACCCCAACGACCCTGCGGGATGGCGGGAGTTGGTGCCGGAGGGGGAGACGGTGCTGAGGTCCCTCACCCCGGTCGGGGAACACCTCTACCTCAGCGAGTTCGACCAGACCTTCGCCAGGGTCCGCATCCTCGACCGTACGGGCGCCATCACCGGGGAAGTCCCGCTGCCCGGCCGGGGCGCACTCGCCGCCCCGTTCTTCGCCCTCACCGCCCTGGCGGTCGGTACGCCGCCGGACGACTTCGTCTTCGCCTTCTCCACCCTGACCAGTTCCTGGGGCGTTCACCGCCACCGGCCGGGGGAGCCGGGCATCGAGACACTGGCGGCCCCGGAGGTCACCCTCGACGCCGAGGTGACGGTCGGCCACGCCCTCGCACCCGACGGTGTGACGGTCCCGTACCACGTCGTACGACCCGTCGGCAGTGACCCGGCGCGGCCCGCGCCGACGCTGATCTCCGCGTACGGCGCGGCGAACGTCCCCCTGCTGCCGCAGTACCAGCCCGACCTGGCCGCGTTCGTCGCGGCCGGTGGCGTGCTCGTCCAGGCGTATCTGCGTGGGGGCGGCGAGTTCGGCCGGGACTGGTATCTGGCCGCGCACCGGGAACGCAAGCACGTACGGGACACCGATCTCGTCGCGGTCGCCGAGCACCTTGTGGCCACGGGGCTCACCGGCCCGGACCGCCTCGCGCTGACCGGTGGGTCCGACGGCGGTCTCATGTGCGGGGTCGCCGTCACCCAGCGGCCCGAACTGTGGCGTGCCGTGCTGCCACGAGCGCCGCTGCTCGACCTCATCGGCGGGACCCGCGATCCGTACCTGGACTTCGTCATCCGCAAGGCGTGGGCCGACCCGGACGATCCGGCGCAGGTGCGGCGGCTCCTCGGGCTGTCGCCGTACCAGTTGGTCAGGCCCGGTGTTTTCCCCGCGGTCTACGTCCAGGCCGGGGCCACCGACCCGCGGTGCGCGCCGTGGCACGCGCGCAAGTTCGCCGCCCGGATGCAGGCCGCGCAGCAGGGCCCGGACCCGATCCTGCTGCACGTCTTCGACAACGCGGGTCACGGCGCGGCGACTTCGCACGAGGTCGCGGTCGCCCAGGACGCCGAATGGCTGGCCTTTCTGCTCAGCACACTCGGGCTGGGGGGCGAGGGGGTCTTTGGCGGGGGCGGATGACTTGGGTGTGCGGGGCGGCTGGGTCAGGGGTCTGGGTGCAGGGCTGGGGTGTGCGGGGGTGGCCGGGTCAGGCGTCCGGGCGGAGGGCTGGGGTGTCTGGGGCGGAGGGGTCAGGTGTCCGGGGCGGCCGGCTCCAGCGTCCCGGGCGGAGGGGTCAGGTGTCCGGGGCGGTCGGCCCAAGCGTCCCCGCGTAGTGCTCCGGCGTCCAGGGCGAGGGCTTCACGTGTCCGGGGCGGATCCGAGGGACATCAGGCGTAGCTGAAGCATGGCCGACAGGCGCGCGTTCGGGTCGTTGAGGTCGATACGGCCGACCTCGGCCGCGCGCCGCAGCCGGTAGCGGAACGTGTTGGGGTGCACGAACATCGCGGCGGACGCCACGGCGACATCGCCGAAGGCGTCGAGCCAACTGCGCAAGGTCTCGACCAGATTGGCCTGGTGCGTCTCGTCGTAGGCGACGACCCGTGCGACGGCGCCGCTGGGGATGTCCCCGCGCGGGACGAGGTCGGCGAGTTCCAGCAGCAGCGCCTCGATGTGGACGTCGTCCACGCGGGCCACCTGCTGCCCGGCGGCCCCGGAGCGCAGTACGCGCAACGCCCGCTCGGCCCCGGCACGCGACCGGGCCAGCGCCGAACAGTCCGCGGCCGGCTGCCCCACCCCGATCAGCGGGCGCAGCCGCGAGCCGACGCGGGCCAGGAACTCGGTGGCGATCCGGGCCGCGCGTTCCCCCGCGTCCTCCGCGTTCTGCCGGTTCTGCGGGAGCAGGGGCAGGATGCCGTACGCGACGTCGCCGATCAGCGCCGCGGTGGCACGCGGGTGCACGGCGGACAGGTGCATGGCGAACGCGTCGGTGAGCCGCTTCCGTTCGGTGGCCAGCCGGGCGGGCAGCCGGGGTTCGGTCGCCGCGTCCACGACGGTGAGCGCGAGGACGACCGACGGCTCGTCCTTCAGACCGAGACGGCGGACCGCTTCGCTCGACCCGGGTCCGCTTTCGAGGGCGCTGGCCAGCAGCTCCGCCCGCAGCCGCCGTTCCATGTCGGCGTCGGCCCGCTGCCACACCATGTGCATCGCCACGAGCTTGGACGCCTCGTAGAGGGCCTCGCTGCGCTCCGCGCTCAGCGGCTCGGGGACGACCACCCAGATCGTGCCGAGGATCTCGTCCCCGGCGCGCACCGCGATCACCGCGCGGGGCAGTTCGCGCGGCTGCAAGGCGTCGCCCGACTCGGGCAGCGAGGCCACGAAGACGGGCCGGTCGCTGCGGTAGATCGCCTGGAACACCCCGCGCTCCTCCAGGATGCGGGTGTAGTGCTCGGGCACCTGCCGGCCCAGGATCGTCTGCACCCGTGACGGGTCCACGTCCTCCTGGCGGCTGGAGAAGGCCAGCAGGCGCGAGTTGCGGTCCTCGATGGTGACGGGGGCGTCCAGCAGCGCGGCGATGGCGTTGGCGACGGCGAAGAGATCACCCGACCCGGTCCGCCCGGCGGCGGGGGAGTCCGTGTCGTACCGGCCGCCATCGGCCGTCAGGGTCCGCAGCATCCCCGCCAGGTGCGTCCAGGACGCGCCCCGGGCGAACGAGAGGACCGCCACGCCCGACGCGCGGGAGGCGGCGAGGAGCCCCGCGTCGGGGGCGACGGGCGCGCGCACCACCAGCGCGGCGGCGCCGCGTCCGCCGAGCTGGGTGACGACCCGCGCGAGGTCGGCGGGGTCGTGCAGACCGACGCCGAGCACCAGGGCGTTCTGAGGCAGCTCCGGTTCGTCCAGCGGGTCGTGTATGACGACGCCGCCGATGTCGTCGGCGCGTTCGACGTCGCCGCAGACCACGTCGAGCAGGGTGGTACCGAGTTCCTCAAGGACACGCCCGAGGCTCGCTCGCGGGAGGCTGGTCACGGGGATGAGCACGAGGCCGAAACTAGCGCGGCGGACCCGCGTCGTCGTTTGTTGCGCATGACGAAATGATGCCATCCGGTTCGTCGGGCGGGACAGCCACGGTATCGGGGGCGGGTGCTCCGGAGGAGATCAGGAGCCGGTCAGGGGCACCCAGGTCGTCGAGGTCGTGACCGCGTCCAGGACCTCCGGGATCGGGGTGACGCCGAGCCCCGGCCCGGCCGGTACCGCGAGGTGTCCGTCCACGAGCTGGAACGGCGGCGTGATGTCGGTCCGGTAGTAGCGGTCGGAGGCCGAGGTGTCGCCGGGCAGTAGGAACCCGGGCAGTGCGGCGAGCGCCACGTTGGCGGCGCGGCCCAGCCCCGTTTCGAGCATGCCGCCGCACCACACCGGGACGCCGTGCGCGGCGCAGACGTCGTGGATGCGGCGGGCTTCGAGGTAGCCGCCCACACGGCCCGGCTTGATGTTCACCACCTGGCAGGCGCCGAGGGCGAGCGCGTCGGCGGCGGCGCGGGCGGAGACGATCGACTCGTCGAGACAGATCGGGGTGGTGATCTTCGAGGCGAGTTCCGCGTGCCCGAGGAGGTCGTCCTCCGCGAGGGGCTGCTCCAGCAGGAGGAGGTCGAACGGATCGAGCCGGGCCAGCTGGCGGGCGTCCCCACGGCCGTAGGCGGTGTTCGCGTCGACCTGGAGCATGATGTCGCCGAACCGCTCCCGTACGGCCCGGACCGGCTCGATGTCCCAGCCGGGCTCGATCTTCAGCTTGATCCGCAGGTAGCCCGCGTCCAGATATCCGGCGACCGCGTCGAGCAGCGCGGGTATCGACTCCGTGATGCCCACCGACACCCCGCACGGCACGGTCTCACGGACCGCGCCCAGGGCATGCCCGAAGGGGACACCACGGGCGCGCAGGTCCGCGTCCAGCACCGCCGTCTCCAGCGCCGCCTTCGCCATGCGGTGCCCCTTGAACGGGGCCAGGGCCGGGGCGACCCGATGGGCGTCGAGGCCGGGCACTTCGCCGAGGGCCGGGACCAGGAAGCGGCTCAGGACATCGGCGGCGGCATGCGTGTACTCCGAGGAGTACCGGGGGGCGGTGCCCGCGCCGCACTCGCCCCACCCCTCGGCCTCGTCGGTGACGACCCGCACCAGCAGGGCCTCACGTACGGTCTCGGTCCCGAACGACGTACGGAAGGGGGACACGAGCGGCATCCCGATGGTACGGAGTTCGACTCCGGTGATCTTCACACTGTCTCCCGCGGTGTCTCGCTGTGATGTGTTCCGTGCGTTGCCGCCGTCGCTGCTGCCGTTAGCCGAGCGATCCACGGCGATCCCGGTGATACGAGTGGTCCGGGCGATCCACGACGTACCACCCCGCCCGGTCGAAGCCGCGTACCCGCGCGCCCTCGGCGAGCAGCCCGCCGAGCGCCTCCCGTACCGCCGTGCGCCATCGCGCGGCGCAGGCCGGGTCTCCCTGCCGCAGCGCCTCGATGTCCTCGGGAACGGCCACCAGTACGGTGCCGGCGTGCGCGTCGGCCGGTCCGGTGACCGGCGCGCCGGTGGCCGAGACGCTGAGCGCCACGGTCACGCCCGCCGCGAGAGCGGCCTGCGCGTCGGTCAGTGCGGGCCGCCCGGCGCAGGCCGCGTCGACGCCGGGTGACTCAAGCCGCCACCGCACCAGGATCCGGTCGGAGTCGTCACTGCGGTTGATGTCGTCGTCGATCGGGCCGTAGAAGTCCGGCAGATACTCGGCCGGCTCGGCGCCCAGCTTGGCTATGTTGAAGTACGCGTTGCGACGCACCAAGGGGTCGTAGGTCCAGCAGATCTCATGGACCCCGCGCGCCATCGCCCAGGCCCGCTGGTGCAGCTTCAGGGCGAAGCCGACGTTGCGCTGCCGTATATGGGGCAGCACCCCCGCGATATGACTGTGCAGCGCCTCACGCGCCGGGGGAGAGAAGAACCCGAAGCAGGAACCCACCAGTTCGTCCCCGTCGAAGGCGCCGCTCACATAACTGCCCGCCTTCGCCATCGCGCGCAGCAGGTCGGCCGCCACGGGAGGGCTGTTCTCGCCGGTACGCCAGATGCGCTCGTACAGCCGCTGGACGGCCTCAAGCTCGCCGATACTGTCCAGGGAACGAATATCGACGCCCGCGGCCTTCTCGGCGGCCTCGGCCGCGGCGTACGCCGCGTCGATGGGCGGGGAGTCGGTGCGGTGGTGGAGGAGATCAGTCACGCCGGTCATGGTTCCAGCCGTTTTGGTCGCGCTGCTGGTCCGACGACACAGGATGCCGGTCCCCGGTTCGTCCGGGCGGACAGGTGTCCGCTGACTCCAGAAGCTCGGCGATCAGCTCGGTGAGCAGACGGGTCCGCCGGGGCAGCTCCGCGACGAGCACATGTTCGTCGTCGGCGTGCGCGCCGCCGCCGACCGCTCCCAGTCCGTCGAGGGTGGGGGTGCCGACCCCCGCGGTGAAGTTCCCGTCGGAGGCACCTCCGACGGCGACCGAGGTGAGCGGGCCGATCCCGAGCCCCGTCGCGAGCCGCTCGGCCCGCGCGAACAGTTCCCG
This sequence comes from Streptomyces sp. NPDC059477, assembly GCF_042749375.1. Lineage (NCBI taxonomy): Bacteria > Bacillati > Actinomycetota > Actinomycetes > Kitasatosporales > Streptomycetaceae > Streptomyces > Streptomyces sp. NPDC059477. The sequence goes on from NZ_JBHYUG010000008.1 coordinate 69,243, forward strand.
CGACGCGCTCGCCGGCAGGGGCGGCCGGTTCGGACCGCCCCTGACCTCCACGACGGCCCCGGCCAGCCGCGCCCGCAAGCCACCCATGGCGGCGTGGACGCGGTCCTGCTCGGCGGCGTCCCGTACCCGGACATCGACATCGAAGCGCGCCGACGCGGGGACGGTGTTGATCGTGCTCCCCGCCTCCAGGCGGGTCGGTGTGACGGTCGTACCCTTCGCAGGATCGCCCAGCCCGGCCACGGCGAGGACCTGATGGGCGGCCTCGATCGTCGCGTTCACCCCGCGCTCCGGTTCCAGCCCGGAGTGCGCGGCCCGCCCCCGCACCACCACCTCATACCGGGAAACACCCTTGCGCTCGGTCTTCAGGGCCCCACCGGGACCGGCGGCCTCCAGCACAAGAACGGCGCCACACCGGCGTGCCTCCTCCTCGATGAGCCCCCGGGAGGTGGGAGAACCTGGCTCCTCGTCACCGGTGACGAGAAGGGTGACACCGTCCAGGGGATGGGGATGGGGACGGGGACGGGAATGGGGCGAGCCGGGCACGGGCGGGGCCGCGCGGGATGCCAGACACCCCAGGGCATGGAAGGCCATCACCAGTCCCGCCTTCATGTCGAAACACCCCGGTCCGCGCAGCACACCGTCGCGCACCTCGAAGGGGTGACTCTCCAGCGACCCGACCGGCCACACCGTGTCGTGATGCCCGAGGACCAGTACCCGCGACGTACGCCCGAAGCGCCACCGAAGATGGGTGCGACCGTCGATGACGACCTGCTCCGCCTCGCTTCCCAGATGCTCGGCACCGACCCGCGCGACCACCTCCGCACTGCGGGCGACCGCGGCGAGATCGTCGGATGGTGACTCACAACGCACCAGCCGCTCGATATCGGCGACCATCGCGGCCCCGGCCTCCCCTTCGGGTGTTACGGGCCGAGCACCACCCTCCCGCCCCAGGTCTTCTTTCGCCAAGGCACGGCGTTCTGTCACGGCGGACACCTCCAGTCGACGCATCCGCCCAAGCATGGTCAGCGACGCCGCCCCGAACCCTGTCCGGTCAGCCAACATCGGCATGCGGGATTGGGGCGGGGGGATGAAACAGTCCGTGGAGAGTCAGCAACCACACAACTGAGCAGGGCGCGCACGTGAGGGCCCCGGCGTCTACCCGGAAGCTCGCAGGAGAGCTGGAGGCTCAGTGAATGAAATATCCGGTTGCCTGGTCGGTACGGCGCTGGATGCAATGTCGGGGAGGGTCGTACCGGTGTGCGCGCGCCCCTACGGCGAGACACGAGGAGCGCGCGTACCACCGGGCCCGGCCACGCCACGATCCAAACGGCCGCGTGCCGAACGGGTCATACGATCGCCGCACGGGAGACGCCACCGTATGAGTACCTCACCGCCGCCACCCTCGGCGGAGCCGACCGCCGGACCATCCGTGCGGATCGGCGCACTCGTTCCGCTGACTCGGCCCGGCTGGATCGAGGCGGGCCGACACCTGCTCGCGGGACTCAGGCTGGGCGTTCGCGAGGTCAACGACGCCGGTGGGATCGCCGGGCGGCCGATCGAGTTGGTGGTCCGAGACACCGCGGCCGATCCGCGGCGGGCCGTGGCAGCCGTGGACGAATTGGCCCGCCAGGGGGTGGCCGCCCTGGCGGGGGAGTATCACAGCGTCGTCGCTCGCGCCGCCGCGGCCAGGGCCGACGCCCTCGGCCTGCCGTTCCTCTGTTCGTCAGCGGTGCTCGACGCACTCACCGACCGGCCGACGGAACGGGTCGCGCGCCTCGCCCCGGCGCAGTCGTACGGCTGGCGGATCTACGCGGACTTCCTGGTCGGCGCGGGCCACAGCCGTATCGCCGTGGCCGCCGATCCGAGCGTCTACTGGGCGTCCGGGACCCGCATCCTGCGGGATCACCTTGCTCCCCGGGGCGGCACCCTCATTGAACTCGACGCCGGCACACTCGCGCCCACGGCCCTGTGCGACGCCCTGGTCGACCATCACGCGACAGCCCTCCTTCTCCTGGTCGGCCACCCGGAGCCGGCCGTCTCGATCGTCAGGGCCGTCCGCCGCGACCGGCGCGTCGCCAGGACGCTGATCGGTGCGCCGGCCGGCCAGCCGGAGTTCACGCAGTGGGCGACCCTGCTGGGCGACGAGGCCGCCGCGATCCCGTTCCTGCGCTACCTGCCCGAGCGCCTCGGCCCACTGGGCGCACGCGTCGAAACGGCCCTCCGTGAACGGCTGGCCGAAGCGCCCTCCTTCGTCGCCCACGAGGGCTACGACACGGTCGCCGTCCTCGCCGATGTGCTGCGCTCCCACGGTACGGACCGGGCGAGCGTCGCCGAATCCTGGCCGCGCGTCGCGGTCGAAGGCACGCGCGGCCAGATCCGCTTCTCCCGCGAACCGGGGATCGGCGTGTGGCAATGGACTTGGCCACCGGTCCAGGTCGTCGATCGGGATCCGGCGGAGCCCGGTCGCTTTCGGGTTCTGCACACCGGCTGAGGAAACCGGACCGGTTCCAGGCTCTGCACATCGACGAGAGAGAACCGGACCGATTCGGGGCTCTGCACACCAACTAAAGGAACCCGACGGCTACAGGGCTAGTCACTGAGCACGGAACGCCACCCGCTCAGACCCGCACGCGAGGAACCGCAGACCCCCGCGGCGCCCGCCCGAACCTGACACCCCGTCACTAACCGGACGTACAGCTTCCAGAAAAACGGAAGTGGCGCCCCCGCTCACGAAGGCGCCGAACCGGACATCGGCGCCGACGCGGCAAGGAGGGCAATCCGCCCCATAGGGACGCGGTCCCACATGGGCCACTGGGGGCATTTCCCGCCGCCACCCACGGGAGATGGTTCAAGCTCTCGCCCGTCCCCGAATCCGGAGCGGACGGCGAGGGCGCCACGAGCCTGACCTCCCCGGCCGCACCACGCCACGTACCGGAACGCTCCACGCGATCTTCACAAACCGGCCATGCCGCCCAACGGTTCGCGCGAGCCGGCCCTCCGCTCGACACCCGCGCGACGCTGAGCAGCCACGCCCTTCCCCGACGTTGATGTCGCCAGAGATCGTCGGGGATCACCATGGTTGGCGCATTTCCCCCGGGCACCTGCCACCCTGGGCCCGCACCGGAACCGGTGGGACACCGACGCGTGGAACCTGAGCGCCCCTCATGTCGCCGCGCGCCCCCGCATCCGGTGCCGGACCTGGCAAGGGGCCCTTCCTGCCAACCGCGTCCCCTGTCCGAAGCCCCTCGTCAGAGCGTCCGAAAGCCGAACTTGTTGGCAGGGACCGGTCACGCTGAGGATTTCAATCGTCGACACGGCGGCCCCAGGACACCCGCACGGTCCTTGGGTCTGCCGCTGCCGTGACCGAGGGCCCGGACATCGAACGGGCCCAGGATCTCTCATCGGAGGACATGTGAAGGTCAAGACGTTCCTGTCTTCGGGCTCCGTCGCCCGCAGAGCCCGCGCCGCCACCGTCGTCGCCAGCCTGGCGGCCGTGTCCGCACTCGTGGCCCCCACCGCCCTGGCGGCTCAGGCCCCCGCGGAGCCGCAGCCCACCGTGGCGCAGCTCGCCCAGGCCAGCGACGCCGTGCTCAGCGCCGACATCGGCGGCACGGCCTGGTACACCGACAAGGCGTCGGGCAAGGTCGTCGTCACCGCCGACAGCACCGTCTCGGCGGCGGAGATCAACGAGATCAAGGAGGCAGCCGGCGCCCAGGCCGGGGCACTGGAGATCAACCGCACGCCGGGCAAGTTCACCCGCCTGATCGCCGGCGGCGAGGCCATCACCTCGTCCGGCGTCCGCTGTTCCCTCGGCTTCAACGTCGTCAAGGCCGGCCAGTACTTCGCGCTCACCGCGGGCCACTGCACCATCGGCCGGCCCACCTGGAGCATCGGCACGGCGGTGCCTGGCCAGACCGTCTTCCCGGTCAACGACCACGGGGTCATCGCCCACTCCAACCCGGCCGCCGCCGACGGCCGCGTGTACCTCTACAACGGCACGTACCGCGACATCATCAACGCCGGTACCCCCACGGTCGGCCAGCGCATCGAGCGCTCGGGCAGCACCACCGGCTACCGCACCGGCACCGTCACCGGCCTGAACGCCACCGTCAACTACGGCGGCGGTCAGCTGGTCTACAACACCCACCAGACCAACGCCTGCGCCGAACCCGGCGACAGCGGCGGCCCGCTCTTCGGCGGCAACACCGCGTACGGCCTGCTCTCCGGCGGCAGCGGCAACTGCACGGTCGGCGGCACCACGTTCTACGAGCCGGTCACCCGTCCGCTGGGCCTGTACGGCCTGAGCGTCTTCTAGTCGGGCAGCGGGAACCCGCCGGGCGGTCCCCCGGCGGTTCCTCGCGGTTCAGTTCCTGACGGCTCTTTGCGGTTCCTTGCGGTTCCTTGCGGTTCCGGCGGTTGTCGGTTCGTTCCCGGTGACCGCCGGTCGACCTCCGGTCGGCCCCCGCCGACCCGCCCCCGGCACGGTGTACGGGCCGTACCGGGGGCGGCATCGATCAGGACGCCGCTCTGGCTGCGGTGGGCGAGACAAACCTCCGCGCCGACGACTGCCACCTCCCGTACTTCTATCAACTGGGCACCCAGCTCGGACACGGGGACGCCCGCATCGACCACCTCGCCGACCTGCTGCGCCATCCCGATGCCATGCCGCCCCGGACCTTCGTGCCCGCAGACATCCCGGCGGCGATGCGTCCGGCCGCCGCATTGTCAGTGCCGGATGGCACCATCGGGACATGAGTGATGAGTCCTTCAACTGGCACGAGTTTTTGGGACGTTGGCAGAGGGAGTGGGTCCCGCGCGACAACGGCGATGAGGACGAGGAAGAGGTCGAGGACGAGGGCGGCGGGCCGGGTGTCGTCCCTCTGGGCAGGGACGGGGCGGGCGAGGCGGCGATCTCCGCGGCCGAGGAGCGGCTGGCGCGGCGGCTGCCGCCCTCGTACCGAGAGTTCCTGGCCGAGAGCGACGGGTGGCAGGTGGACCAGATGGCCGGGGTCTATCGGCTCGGCGGCACCGCGGACATCGACTGGTTCCAGGATCCGTACGACATGACCCCGATGTACGAGGGACACCTGGGCGACAACCCGCACGAGGAGGATGTGCTGCTGGCCGGGATGTGGCGGCGGGCGCTACGGCTGGAGACGGACTCCGACATGTCGTACGCCCTGCTCGACCCGGGCGACAGCGACCAGAACGGCGAGTGGGCGCTGTACGTCTACAAGGGCTGGAGCGGCGAACTGCCCGACCGCTACCCGTCGTTCCGCGCGTACATGGAAGCCATGTATCGCGGCTTCCACTCCGCCCGGGTGGAGAGACCCGACTTCGTGAACGCGACCACGCGCACCCAGGACGCCCGGGTGGCGGAGGCCCGCCTGCTGGCCCTGCGCGGACGGTACGAGGAGGCGCTACCGCTGCTTGAGGAGGCGCTGTCCTTCGGACGTCCCGGGAGCGCCCACTTGCTGAAGCAGCTCCGGCATCTGCTGGCGCCGCACAGCCCCCAGGACTACGGCCTGCTGGTGGCCGACCCGCGCTACCTGCCCGAGATCCTCCCCGTGGAGGCCATCACGCCGGCCCGAGGCGAATGGCGGCTGGGCGGGGACGACCACTGGCTCGGGATGATGACCGCACGCGGGGCCGGCCGGGAGACCGTAGAGGCGGTGCTGAGCGCGATGCGGGACGGCACCCACCGCTACGCGCCTCCCGGCCCGTGGGGCCGGGCCGTCGCCGAGGCCCGGGAGTCGGCCTGTCGAGGGGCGACCGACGCCGCGTGGCGTGTGCTGCGGGGCGCGCTCCCACTGTGGGAAGCGCCGGGGCCCTCGCTCATCGCTCCGATCGGGCTGCTCGCCGACCCGGTCCTGGGTCCGCTGGTCACCCCGGAGCGCGGGCGGGAAATCCTGGCGACACCGAGGGCCGGGGAGACGGGGCCCGCTCCGGAACCGGTGCCCGATCTCGACCCGCCCGGCCTCACCTGGCTGACGGAGGCTGCGGCGAACCGGCGGTCGCTCGACGGCTACCGCTGTGTCTGGGTCGAGGGGCGCGACATCGCCGATCTGCCCGCCCTGATAGGCGAGGAGGGCGCCGGACTGAGCGCGCCCGTGAACCCGCGTGAGGCGTCCTGGCGGGCACCCAGGCCCCATGAGCGGGAGGGTGTGGAACTCTGGGAGGACCGGGCCGTGGTCGCCGCCGGCCGCACGGCCGGCGGATGGGCCTTCGCCTTCGAAGGCGATTCCCACCACCGCTTGAACAAAAGGTTCCTGTCCCTCGCTCCGGCCGCCTCCGCGTCCGGCCGCGCGGTACTGGTGTGGCGCGACCCGGGGAGGATCTCTCCGGGTGACCACCCGGCTGCGTTCCACCTATCGGTGGCCGAACAGGGCGAGGAACTCTACGCCTTCACCGTGCGGGGTACGGAGATTCAGCGCTCCGGCGCGATACCCGAGGCACTGGACCCCGCAAGGCTGTTCCGCCCGGAGCACCATGACCTGGGCGCCGGGCTAGGCAGTGACCTGGACGCCGAAGCCCGTGTGCTGGCCGTCCTGCACACCGAACTCGGACTCTCGCTGCCCCGCTTCGCGCTGACCCAGGGCAGACTCCCCACCTTCACCACCCGGTCCTGGACCCGGGCGCCGGGCGAGGGCGAGGGGTTCGCCTACGCCATGATCGTGGGGCACCAGCACCGGGACCAGCGGATGGGGTGACGGTGGACGTACGGGTGGGGCGGTCGAGTTCACCCTTTCGAGGCGTTGCTACACGATGTGTCCGGTCGGACACTGAATGTAGTGGGCCATGGTCCTCCGCCGGAACAGCCGGTTGGTGTATGGGGCCTGGCCGGGTCGAGAGAGGTGCATTGTGTCCATCATCACCGCACCGGAATCCAGCGTGGAAACCGTCGAGCAGATCGAGGGCCTCGTCGCCGGCGGCAATGTCGTCGACGTGTGGCGCGGCTGGGTCAACTGGGGCCCGTACAACAACTGGGTCAACTACCCGATCACCTGGAATGTCATCAACGCCAACTCGACGGTCCTCGTCGCGGCCAGCGAGATCGACGGGAACAACGTGCGGTTCTTAGGAGCCGCGCCCATCACCGTGGCGAACATCGTCCCGGCCGCCGGACTCGTCACCGTCAAGATCAACATCGCGTGGGGCAGCGGCCTCCGGATCCGTACGGACATTGTCGTCCTCAACTGACCTGTCAACCAGGGGAGTTCAGTGGCCGGTCGGCGGACAGGGCGCAGGAGTGCCGACGGCCGGCCACCTCTCGCTCCGCCAGGTGGCAGCTTGGAGTGGGGCAGGAGATGCCCGGGCGACCTCGCAGAGCCGGTAGCGGTCCATCTCGGCACTGTCCCCGTCCAGGCTCTTCAGGAGCGACCCCTTGTGGGGGCTGGTACGTATGTGTCGTCCGTCATCGGCCGACGGGTGGCGGTCGGCGGGTGGCCTGGCCGGTGACACCGCTGGCGCGGACGTAGTTCCTCCGGACCGGCATCCACAGCCCGAACGCCGAACGGCCTCCCGTCTTCCCCACCCACCTACGCGACGACGGCACCCGGGATGCCGCCCGCCGCCTGATGAATACCGGACCCCACGGGGGGCAGGAGCCGGGGCAGAGGGCCACGGACGTCTCCGGTGGGGGGGGGCGCGACTCGCCCCCCCCCCCCCCCCTGAGAAACCCCCGGGCACCCCCCCCCCCCCCCCCCCCCCACCGAGTGGAGGCCCCCCGCACAGGA
>NZ_JBHYUG010000008.1:76988-148658 GCF_042749375.1 Streptomyces sp. NPDC059477
GCGCCCCGCCCGCCGATGATTTGCGCCGGCCCGCGGGGGGGGCGGGGCGGGGTGTGCGCGCGCCTGGGTCTGGGGGGGGGCGCGCTCTACCCCCCCCCCCCCCGGCCAGCGGATCATTACCGCCGGATCACCGCCCGCCAGACCTCCGGCAACTGGATGACCGGCCACTCGATCAGAACGCGGCGTCTGTCACCACCACGCCACTTCCAGCGCGCTCCGTGGCCGCCAGGGCTCCCGCGTAGCTCTGCTCGACCCTGGCCGCCTCGCTGGCGTTCGGGGTGACGCTGTTGCAGCTCACGCCGCCGGTCGAGCCGGACATCAGCGACGAGCACGGGCCGGGCTTGACGTCCGGCAGCCCCAGACTGTGCCCCAGTTCATGGGTGACGATCCGGACCGCGTTGTAGCCCGCGTCGACCCCCTCGCGGCCGACCCACACCGTGACCGTGCCGGTGGGACGGACCGGCCCGAGGTTGGCTCGCGGCCAGCCGTCGTCCGCGGTGATCCGGATATTGACCCGCTGGCCTGCCGTTGCCTTCACGAGCTGGACATTGCTGACGGAGGTGTTCCAGACGCTGACGGCCTGCGCGACCTGGGGCTTGAACTCCGCGGCCAGACTGTCGTCATAGGTGAGCGTGACCGCGGCAGCCGCCGCGGTGGCCGGAGCGGCCGTGAGCGCCGTGATCGGCATCGCCAGTGCGGCGCCGACCAGGACGCCGGCGAACGTACGTCGAAGCATGTTCCAGTCCCTCGCTCTGCATATTCGGTGGGGGGTGAGGTGGAGCAATGACGGCGTGTCCATGACAGTTCTGTGCACGGAGCATAGAGCCGCCGGCCGCATCGGAACAGGCGGCGACGGTCCTGGATCGCGCCCCGTGGGCGACAGGCGTCGAGTCTGAGACATCTGGGGCAGGGGAGGGCGACCCCGAGCCGTCCCGTCGGGCGGAGCGCGCACCGGCCAACACTGGGTCACGGAGTGAGCCGGGGCTGATTACATAGCCCCGGTTGTGGGTAACTCCCGTTTCCTGTAACAGAGTTGGTCACACCAGCGCCGCCCCCCACAGCGACGAAGGATGCCCATATGACGGAGTTCATGTCTCTGGCTGCTCAGCTCACCCCTTACCTCGCGCTGACCGCGTCCTCCATGGGGCAGGCCGTGCTGGACTCGGCGCAGACCAGGGTCGCCGACAGCGCGGTGGAGCAGGGGCGCGGGTTCCTCATGCGCGCGCTGGGGCGCGAGAGGGGCGGCGAGGCGGGCGGGGCGGAGGAGGGCCCGGGCGAGGGGGACGCGGTGGAGGCGGGGGAGGGCGCGGCGGACGCGGAGTTCGCCGGGCTTGTCAGCAGGCTCGAACCGGCCGACCGGACCGCTCTGGAGACCGCGATCGGCCACTGGCTGCTTGACCCCGGGGGCGGTCTGAGCCAGGAGTCCCTCCTCGGACACATCAGGCATACCGCCGAACTGACGCGGCCGGGAACCTTCACCAACACCGCCCACGCCACAGGGCCGGGAGCCATCGCGATCGGCCAGGTCACCGGCGATGTGCATGGCGGATACCGGGCCGGGGACCAGGGCGAGGGCGACGGAAGATGACATTCCCACGGGAGGACAACAGAGCGAGCAGCGAGGGAAGCGGCTCGCTGAGCATCGCCAAAGTGGCCGGAAATGTGTTTCTCTCCCTCTTCACGGGCGTCGAGAAGTGGAGCGGGTGGAACTGGATTCCCTGCGGCCTCGTCTTCCTCCTCGGCACCGTCGCGCTGCTGCGGCAGCCGGACGGGCCCCTGACCCAGTTCGTCCCGGCGTACACGCTGTTCCTCCTTCCACTGGCCGCCACCTTCTGGCGGGCGCTCTACGGCATCGGATGGCATCGCGGGCTGCGGGCCGGTATCTCATGGGCCTGCGTCGGCCTCGCGGTGATCGGGCTGGCGCTGATGCAGCAACTGCGCCTGTACGGCGAAGTGGATGTCACGGGCAGCACCACCGTCAGGCCGAGCACTCCCGTCGGCGACGGGGCCGAGGTCACCGTGGTCGTACACAGCGAGACCGCGCGGGAGAACCTGCGCCTGACCATGAAGGTCGAGGAAGGCGCGACCGGGGCCCAGTCGTGCCTGCCGGACACCACCTTCGACATCGGGCTCACCGGCGAGACCACCGCGAGCCAGAACGGCTCCCTCGCGCCCGGCGCCACCGCCGAGCTGAAGCTCGGCCGGAACTGGAGCGGCCAGCGCTCCCTCACCGTGACCGTGCACACCCTGCGGGGCTGCCTGATGGATTTCTCCGTGGACCGGGCGCTTCTTCATGGCTGACGAACAGGGGGAAGAAGAGATGAGTGGATCCACGGTCGGCGCCGGTACGGACTCAGTGAGAGTGCGGGCGACGGCGCGGGGCCGCGCTCTGGCCATCGCCCTCGCCGTCGTCCTGGTCGGTACCTCGGCAGCCGCTTGCGGCGATCCGGATCCGACGTTCCTCGGCCGGAGCCGGATCACCATCGCACACAAGAACGACCAGCCCGGCACGTCGTACAAACCCGACTACAACTACTCGGGCTTTGATTATCTGCTGGGCACGCGGATCCTGGACGAACTGGGACTCAAAGATCCGAGCCGCCCGATAGACGTCCCGTCCGAAGAGCGCGTCACGGCGATCACCACGAGGGAGGCTGATCTGGTGATCGCCACGTTCTCCATCACCGAGGAGCGGATGGCGGAGATCGACTTCGTCGGCCCGTACGCCATCACGTACCAGGGCTTCATCGTGGGGAAGGACGGCGGGGACATCCATACCGTCGAGGACCTGGACGGGCGGAGCGTGTGCACCTGGAAGGGCACCACGTCCGAGCAGGTGCTGGCCCGTCCGGCGTACGAGGACATCGACCTCGACGTACTAGGTGACGCCTCCGACTGCTTCGACGAGCTGCGGGAGGGCCGGTCCGACGCGGTGTCCACGGACCAGCTGATCCTCTACGGCTTCGCCGACCACTACGCCGACGAGGGACTGAGGGTACTGCCGGGCCAGACGGTCGGCCCGCCGCAGTACTACGGCATCGGCATGCCCAAGGGATACCGCGAGGACTGTGAACGACTGCGCGAGATCGTGAAGAGGTACGTCGACAGCAGCGACTGGCTCGCGGACATCAAGGAGACCCTGAGACTGATCCCGGAGAACGAGACCGACTGGCAGACCCAGTACCGGCCCAGCGCGGCGGCCATCGACTCCAGATCGTGCAGGGACAGCCCGAGTCCCTGAACTCACCGGGCGGGGTGTGCGCCTTCCCGGGTGAGGCCGGCGGACATGGACAACCCCGAGAACCGCGAGCCGCCCCGCCCCGCCCGCCCACAGGCGTACGCGACATACGACTGAAGTCTGACGCCCCCGGACCGGCACTCACCTAGCGTTTCCCCATGGCAAACATCACCCGCGTGGTCACCGCCGCCGCGCTCACTGCCGCCCTTGCCCTCGCGCTGCCGTTCGCCGGAGCCGCCACGGCCGCTCCGGCACGGCCGGCGGCCACCTTACAAGGGACGACGGATGCCGTCCCGGCCGGCATCCTCCAACTGCCGCGCCCCACCGGCCCGCACTCCGTCGGTCGGACGACGTTGCATCTCACCGACCGTTCCCGCACCGACCCCTGGGTGCCGACCGCCGACGGCCGGGAACTGATGGTCACCGTCCACTATCCGGCAGCCCGGTCGGGCGACGGCCGTACGGCGCGCTACTCCACGGTCGAGGAGGCGCGGCTGCTGGCAGAGGGACAGGGCATCGACGCGCTCGTGCCCGCGGACGTACTGAGCGCCACCCGGACCTATGGCCGGGTCGATGCCCGTCCCGCGAAGGGGAAGTACCCCCTGATCCTCCTCTCCCCGGGCTTCAGCGTGTCCCGCTTCACCCTGACCAACCTCGCGGAGGACCTCGCGAGCCGGGGGTACGTCGTCGCCTCGCTCGACCATGCCTACGAATCCTTCGGCATCTCTGTGCCCGGTGGACGGACGCTGACGTGTGTCGCCTGCGAGGCGCTGGAGGCCGACGGGTCAAAAGGCGCCGTCGTGACCGCGACGCGCGCCGAGGATGTGTCCTACGTGCTGGACCGGCTGACCGGAGACAAACCGGCCTGGCGGCACGCGGGCATCATCGACAAGAAGCGTGTCGGAATGGCCGGCCATTCCATTGGCGGGGCGAGCGCGGCCACGGCGATGGCCGGTGACCGGCGGGTGGACGCGGGCATCAACATGGACGGCAGCTTCTGGGAGGATCTGCCCGCCGAGGGTCTCGACGGACGGCCGTTCATGATGCTCGGCACCGACGACGACATCCATCGGCCCGGCGGTCTCGACACCACGTGGGACCGGATGTGGCCCACCCTGGACGGCTGGAAGCGCTGGGTCACGGTCGCCGGGTCGGACCACTTCACGTTCTCCGACGGGCCGCTGATCTCCTGGCACTTCGGGCTGCCGCAGTCGCCGCTGCCCGCGGATCGGGCCGTCGCCATCACCCGTACCTATGTCGCCGCCTTCTTCGACCAGCATCTGCGGGGCAGGTCGCAGCCGGTGCTGTCGGGGCCGACCGCCGCCAACCCCGAGGTGAAGTTCCACAATCCCTGAGGCGCGAGCCGGGCGGCGACCGTGTGAGGGACTCAACCTGTCCATGTCGCCTGATGAAGTCTCGCGGGGCGCGCTACGGCCCTCGGGCAGCCATGTGCTGCCTGACGGGTTGTCCGCTTCGACCAGTCGAACTCACTCGTGAAAGGGGCAATCGCCCGCGGAAGGGGACGCGGGCCTGCGCAGCAGCCACTGCCCGAAGGTCCGGCGCCGGGGCCGTACCACCACGCGGCCGTGGGTCTTCTGACCGACCAACTCCACTCGCAGAGTCACCGGCGTATCAAGATGCGCCGAAGGCTGACGGTGCTTGACCCTGGTGTGCAGCAGTTGCAGACCATCTGTATCGACCAGGATGCCCGGCCTGGTGATCAGCGTCAGGGTCTTCCCCGTCATACCCACGTCGATCCGCAAGGTGTCGTGCGTGATGACGGCGTCGGTGAAGTCGAGTGTCACGTTGCAGAAGGCCACCGCCAGCGTGAGCTGGCGCGGCACCACCCAGCGCCCCACCCGCACGATCGCGCCGCTGAAAGCCTGCTCGATCTTGACGACGTCCTTGACCTCCGCCCCGGTCGCGCCGGCCGCGGCCGGCACGGGGGGCAGGTCGGCGGTGAGCGGGGCCAGTTCGCTGAGCGTCCGCGCCGACAGGGCGACTTCCAGGCGCTCGTCCAGTTCGTCCGCCGTCAGCAGACCGTCCCCCGCCGCGATGCGCAGCACATCCACCACACGGTCCCGGTCCGCATGAGAGGCTCGCAGCTCGGGCGACGACCCGGGGCCGGGGCCGTAGCTGGGGTCCGAGCCGGAGCTGGAGTGCTTCCCGGTGGGTGAAATGTCTCCCGACATGCTTCCGTCCTGGTCCTGTCGAACGTCTCCGCGCGACGCAGGGAGCGGCGCGACTCAAGACTAACGCTATATCGCGACACGAAGTCCGGGTCGGCCCCATCCCGGAGAGGTGACGGTGAGCGTCGGATCACGGCATGGGGCGCCCATGATGCCGTTCCCCGATCGCGACAACAGCCACACCCCGGAAGCCAGTTCCCACCGCGACTGCGGGCATCTGAGGGGCTGGACCGGCCGGCCTGGACCGGCAGTGCGCTTCGGGCCAGGACGGCGGTCTTCGCCGACCTGGCCGAGCAGCAGCACGGCGGCGCCCACGCCAGAACACCCCCGGGAACCCTGCCCGCCGCCGCGCCACCGCCCTCACCCAAGTCACGCTCGCCGAAGCCCTGCTGAGCCTCGGTCGCCTGGCAGAAGGGTGCACCCGCGCTGGATTGTCTTCCTCGACATCGTGAGCCCGTGTGCTGTGGCTACGCCGGGGTCAGTGACGGCTGGGCCTTCAGCCCGCCGTTGTCGGTGCAGCGCAGTTCCTTCGAGATGGCCACCGCGAAGGTGTGGGCGAGGGTGGCGAAGGCGTCTTCGAGCGCTTGGGGGTCGCCCTCGGGTTCGACGGGCAGGTCCGTGGTCTCGACGAAGATGTCGATGTGGTAGGGGACGGAGGTGAGCGGGCTGTTGTTGTCATGGCAGTCGAAGGCGACGAAGGCTTCGTCGGTTGAGGTACCGGCCAGATTGCCCATCGGGAGCGCGGTGAACTTCGAGGCGACGTCGTCGTCCTTGGTCGCCGTACTGTCCGACAGCCACCACCTCACACGCAGCGGCTCGGTGAGAGCGTCAATGGGCGTGTAGATCCGGCAGATGTCCTCCGTTCCGGTGCCCTCGGTCTTGCCCTTGAGCCTCAAGGCCTCGACGGCGAGCGGGATGGTGTACTCCTTGGCTGAGGCTTCGAACTGGTCGACGCCCATGATGACTTCGAGGGCCTCGGCCGCGGCAGGGGACACGGCCGTTCCACCGCAGAGACGTTCGGCCGACACGGTGGGCTCCTGCTCCACTTCGCTCCCGTCATCCCCTCCGGCGCATCCTGTGACCGCGAGTGCCAGTGAACCGGCCACGGCGGTGCACAGCACCCCGCGTGTCTTCATAAGGATGGTCACCATGAGCGTTCCTCTGCGTCCCTGTGCGTTGTCGGTATCGGTCGGTCGGGGTTGATCTCAGCCCGGTTCCGGTGCGTTGCCCTGCTGGTTCTCGCGGCTGTTGCCGGTGGAGTAGCCGAGCAGCATGGATTCCTGGAGGTCTTGGGCCTGGGAGTCCCGCAGCCTCAGGTGATGGTCGATGAAGTCCTCCATCGGGGCCTGGGCCCGTTTCTCACCCGCCGAGAAGACCGCACGCATCTCCGCGTCGCTGAGTTCGTCGATCTTTTCCTTGTTCTTGTCGATCGAGCTTTGCGACATGTCTCCCACGAACTGGCTGATGCCCTGTTCCAGTACGCCGCCGGCGGTGTCCGTCGCGAGCGGGACGAGGACCGCGGCCGTGCCCACGGCTGCGGTCACCGGCAGGAAGGCAACGCCCGCCGCCACACCGACGCCTGCCCCGAACTGGATCCAGCCGGAGCGCTTCTCGACCGCCTTCTCGTAGTCCTCGTGGGTCTTGAGATTCGTGGCCTCGATCTGGTCGGCACGTGATTGGTCGAGCATGCCCTGTACCTCGGCGCCGACGCGTACAGCGGACCTGGCTGTGCCGATATCGACCGAGCCGTCCGCGCGGACGGCGTGTTCCTCCAGAACGCTGCGGGTGTAGATCTGCTCGGCGATCGAGAGCGTGGCGTAGGCGTCGGAGTGCTGGCCGAGGGAGCTGAGGAAGCCACGGACGACGCTGCGTCCGTCGCCGGCCTCGGTGCTCGCGAAGTTGATGCGCCCGTCGGCGTTGTCGCCCGGTGCAAAGACGCTTCCCGGGTGGTTCTTCTCCAAGGCCCAGTTGATGTCATCGACATACCCGGCACCCATCGTGCCGAGACTGTCGGACAATGCCTCCTGGTGCTTGAGCAGGCCCGCGTCCGACCCGTACTTCTCCATGACCTGCTGCATGACCGCGGCGTTGTCCGCGTCCCGGACCACCGAGGTGTCCGGCTGTCCGGCGGGATAGCCGAGGGTCGCGGCCTCCAGGGCCTTGCCCAGGGCGTCGGGCATGTGGTTGAGGGCGCCTTCGAGTTCCTTCTCGTCGTGTGAGTTGATGTCGCCGAAGAGATCCCACTTCTCTGTCGCGAAGAAGTCGAGGTAGTTGTCGATCGGGGTGCCGTCGGCCTTCCCGAGGTCGGCTGTCGCGCCCTTGTCGACCGTGCCGTCCTCCTTGTACGCGGTCGGCGGATCGGTGAAGAAGCGCTTGGCAGCTTCCGGGCTGTTGCCCAGGGCCTCCAGCATGGAGGTCATCGGGTCATAGCCCGCGCCATTGACACCGGAGGGATTGAACGGGTTCTTGTTGGCACTGTTCGCCAACTTGTTCTCGGCGAACATGACCGGGTTCTTCTGGTGGAGCTGTGCGACATGCTCGGCGATCGGGTTGAGGAACTTCGCGTCGTAGTTCCCGTACCGCATGATGCCGCCGAGCAGCTGATATCCGAAGGGCCCATTGGCATCGTACTTGCTCAGCGGGATGCGTTCCGTGCCCAGTTTGCGCAACTCCGGGCCCCACTCGGCGGTGAACGCCTTGTCGTGGGAGGCGGTCGCCAGGTTCAGCCCCAGATTCCGCTGGAGTTCCTGGACGTCCTTGAGTCTCTGCGGGTCGACCTTGAAGCCCTCGGAGATGTCGGTGGAGAGCTGACCGAAGAAGGCGAGGGACTTCTCGGGGCCGAGCTTCTCGTAGAAGCCCTTCGCGAACGTCGCCGATGAACCGTTGTCCTTGAGCAACTCGTTGAGGGACTGGAGTTCGGTGTGGGTGAGGTCGCGGCCCTTGGCGGCCAGGGCGGCGGCCCGCGCGGCCTCTTCCTCGTCCAGCTTCGTGTACGTCGGGGCGCTGAAGTCCTTGCGGTCGGTGACGTTGGCTTCCAGGGAGTTCTTGAAGGCAACGTCCGTGTCGTCGCAGTTGTCGACGATGAGGTCTATCTTCCGCTGCCAGGCGGCGATGTTGTCGTTCTCCCGGCGCACCAGATCCGGGTAGTCCGGGTCGTGGGCACGCTGGTTCGCGGGCAGCTCCGTCACCGACTCCCGGGCCGTGACCTTGCCCTTGGCGTCCACATGGATATTGGCCGCCGGCCCCTCGTGGTCGCGGATGTTCACCAGGTCGTCCTGGGCCTTCTTGATGGCCATGTGGGCTTCCTCAAGGATCATTTTCACGCCCTTGGCCTCGGCGGCGGCGTCCGCGAACTCCTTGGCCGTCTTGGCGATGAACTCCTTGGTGACGCCCGCGTTGACGCCCTCCCACCTCGCCTGGTCCGCCCGGGTCTTCATCCCGTCGGTGGCGTCCCGCGCCAGCTTCTCCAGCTTGGCCGTCATCTCGGTCCAGTCATCGGCGGCAGCCTTCAGCTTGCCCACCGGGGCGTCGATGATGTCCTCGTACTTCAGCATGTCGCCGTTCCCCCGACCCCGCTACCTCACGTATGCCTTGAACACACTCAGTGCCGCTGTTTCCTACCGCAAGTATTCCGTGAGCTTGGAGACCGCGGTCACTTCGCCCTGGATCTTCACATCGTCCTTGGAATGTTGAGCCTTCGTGTAGTCCAGGTGATTCGAGATCCGCGCACAGGCATCGAGCAGCGTCTTCATATGGGTGTTCCAGCGGTCGTGCACCTTGAGCAGCGCGGAACCGCTGACGAACTCGCCGTTGGTCAATGCGATCGCCGCGTCGAAGGTGGTGGGGCGGGCATGGTCCCCGTCCTTGGACAACCGCCCGCGCAGTTCATAGGCGTCGCTCCCGATACGGCCGAGGTCGTCCCGGTTGACCACCAGATCGGGCGCCCCGCCGCCACCGCCACCCTCGGCCGGAACACCATTGAGCCGCATGGCACCGCGCTGTTCCGCAGCCGCACGGAGTTCGGCCCATTCCTCTTCGAACGACATGAATCCCCCAATTTCTCACCCGCCGCGCCATCCGGTGAACGCGGCCACGGTCCTGCGTACCGTGACGGACCTGCGTACGGTAACGGCTTCGCCTTCACTGCCGTCAAGGCGCCCAAGCCGATGGCGGGCCTCGGGTTATCCCCACCCCCGATCCGCCAGCAGCCGCCATGGTCCGCCATGACCGTGATCCGTAGCTTCGAATCATCGGTTCGAAGAACCTCGGCTCGAAGAACCTCGGCTCGAAGAACCTCGGCTCCAAGAACATCAGCTCGACGAGCACCGGCTCGAAGAGATCACGAGAGGACGGACATGAGGTTGCGCGGCGGCAGACGGCGGAAGACGGACGACCGGCCGGAGGCCCAGGGCACGCCCGGTCTCGCCGTGGAGCTGCGCGGCGTCCGGCGGCGGTACGGCCGTGGTGCCAACGTCGTGCACGCCCTCGCCGGCATCGATCTCGCCCTGCCTCGCGGTACGTTCACGGCCGTCATGGGACCGTCCGGCTCCGGCAAGTCCACGTTCCTCCAGTGCGCCGCCGGTCTCGACCGGCCGTCGGCCGGCTCCGTGCGCCTCGGGGGTACGGAGATCACCGGCCTGGGCGAGAATCAGCTCACCGAGCTGCGCCGCAGCCGCCTCGGCTTTGTCTTCCAGGCCTTCAACCTGCTGCCCTCCCTCACCGTGGAGCAGAACGTACTGCTCCCGATACGTCTCGCCGGGCAGCGTCAGGACCGCCGCCGGGCGCACGCGGTGCTCGCCCAGGTCGGCCTCGCCGACAAG
The DNA here is from genome assembly GCF_042749375.1 of Streptomyces sp. NPDC059477. NCBI lineage: Bacteria > Bacillati > Actinomycetota > Actinomycetes > Kitasatosporales > Streptomycetaceae > Streptomyces > Streptomyces sp. NPDC059477. Next base: position 87,236 of record NZ_JBHYUG010000008.1, read on the forward strand.
GCGAAGCGCCGGCCAGGTGAGCTGTCCGGCGGCCAGCAGCAGCGCGTCGCCATCGCCCGCGCCCTGGCCACCGGCCCGGACGTCATCTTCGCCGACGAGCCCACCGGCGCACTCGACACCGGCACCGCCGCCGAGATCCTCGGCCTGCTCCGGCACGCGGTGGACACCCTCGGCGCCACCGTCGTCATGGTCACCCACGACCCCGCCGCCGCTGTCTGGGCCGACCGCGTCCTGTTCCTCGCGGACGGAGTCTTCGCGGGCGGCCTCGACCACGGCTCGGCGGAGCAGATCACGGCACGCATGGCCGACCTCACCGCCCGTACGAGCGCGATGGCGGGGACCGCGGCGTGAGGAGCAACGCCCCCGACGGCAACGCCCCCAACGGCATCGTCCCCACCCGCTTCGCCCCCAACGGCCTCGCCCGCGCCGCCGTGCGCTTCAAGCCCGCCTCGTTCGCCGGCACCTTCGTCGCGCTGATCATGGCGGCGCTGATCGTCTCGGCCTGCGGCATCCTCCTGGAAACGGGTGCCCGCGCGTCGGTGCCCCCGGGGCGGTACGCGAAGGCGCCGGTCGTCGCGGCGGCGGACCAGTACGCCCGCCTCGTCGTGGGCAGCGGCGACAGCCGCTACGAGTCGGTGAACCCAATGCCGGACACGGCACGCGTGGACGCCGCGCTGGCCGACAGGGCGGCCCGTGCGCCCGGCGCGGAAGCGGCCGTGGCGGACTTCACGTTCCCGGTGCGCCAGGGCGACGCCGCGCTGACGGGCCACGGCTGGGGATCGCACGCCTTCACCGGCACCGCGCTCACCGCCGGGACCGCGCCCCGTACCGGCGAGGTCGTGCTCGACGCCGCCGCCGCACGGGCCGCGCAGACAGGCGTGGGTGACATCGTCGCGCTCGAAACCGCCATCGGGCGGGGCGACTTCCGCGTCTCCGGGCTGGCGAGGGCCGGGTCCGGCGACACGGCTGCCGAGGGCGCCACAGCCTGGTTCGCCGACGCCCAGTCCGCCACGCTCGCCGGGCATCCGGGCAAGGCCGACGCCATCGCCGTACTCGCGAAGGACGGGGTGGACACCGACGCGCTCGCCGCCGCCGTGGAGAAGGCGCTCGCCGGCTCCGGCGCCCAGGTGCACACCGGCGACGACCGCGGTGCCCTGGAGGACCGCGGGCTCGGGTACGCCAAGGAGATACTCACCGGGCTCGGCGGTTCCTTCGGCGGGATCGCCGCCGTGGTCGCCGTCTTCACCGCGTCCGGCACGGTCGCGCTGTCCGTCGCCCAGCGTGCCAGGGAGTTCGCGCTGCTGCGTGCCGTCGGCGCCACACCGCGGCAGATCCGCCGCGCGGTCGCCGCCGAGGCACTGCTCGTCGCGCCGCTCGCCGGACTGGTGGGCTGTCTGCCCGGGATCGGGCTCGCGCACTGGTGGTTCGGGCAGCTGAAGGATCGCGGGGCGATCCCCGAAGCCGTGGACCTGCACGTCTCCTGGATTCCGCTGGTCGTCGCCGTCGGTACGGGGCTGCTGACCGCGCTCACCGCAGGCTGGGCGGCCGGGCGCCGCGGCGCGAAGATCAAGCCGGGGCAGGCGCTCACCGAGGCGTCGGTGGAGCGGTTGCGGCCGGGCGTGATCCGTACCGTGCTGGGCCTGGGCGCCCTGGTCGGCGGCGGGTTCCTCAGCGTCGTCGCCGCCCGTTCGGCCGGGGAGGACGCGGCCAACGCCGCCCTGGGCGTCGTCATGCTGTTCATGCTCGCCGTCGCGCTGCTCGGCCCGCTGGTGGCGCGGTTGTGCGCGGCGCTGTTCGGGCTTCCGCTGCGCGGCGGTGGCGCCGCGGCCGGGCTCGCCGCCGCCAACTCCCGTACGAACGCCCGCCGACTGGCGTCCGCGATCACCCCGATCGTGCTGGCCATGGCCTTCGCGTCGACGCTCGCCTTCCTGCACACCAGCGAGAGCCATGTCGCCGCGGAGCAACTGCGCGCCGGCGTCACCGCCGACCATGTCATCACGCATCCCGCCGGGCTGCCCGCCGGGGCCGTCGACCGGGCCGCCCGCGCGCCCGGCGTCGACGTGGCCGTGGGCCTGCTCGACGCGCAGGTGCTCGTGCCCGTCGGATCGGGCGGCGACCGGTGGCTCCAGGGCGCGGCGACCCAGGGCATCTCCGGTACCGGCGCGCAGCTCGCGAAGGTACAGGATCTCGATGTGCGCACCGGCAGCCTGGAACAGGTCGGAAAGGGCCGCGTCGCCATCGACAGGACCCTCGCCACGTCGGCGAAGGTCACGGTCGGCGACAAGCTGCCCATGTACCTCCCGGACGGCACCAGGGCCAGCCCCGAGGTCGTCGCCGTGTACGGCCGCGGGCTCGGCCTCGCCGCCGTGACCATGGACCGCGCCTCCCTCGCCCCCCATGTCACGTCGGGCTTCGACAGCACACTGCTGGTACGGGGCGGAGACGCGCAGGCCCTGGCCGCGCTGGGCGAGGTCGCCGATGCGTCGGGCTACGCGGTGGAGCAGTCCACCGACCGTGCGCTCAACGCCTGGGCCAACTACACCATGGCCGGCGTCCTGGGCGGATTCGCCGCCGTCGCCGCCGCCAACACCCTCGTGATGACCGTCCTCGACCGCCGCCGCGAACTCGGCATGCTCCGCCTGGTCGGCGCCACCAGGCGCCAGGTGATGGACATGCTGCGCTGGGAGGGCCTGCTGGTGGCGGTGGCAGGCGTCGTCCTGGGCACGGCCATCGCCGCGGCCACGCTGACCCCGATGACGCGCGGCCTCACCGGCGAGTCCCCGTACGTACCCCCGCTGGTGTACGGGTCCTTCGTCGCCGCCGCGGTGGGCCTCGCCCTGCTCGCGGTCACCCTCCCGGCGCGAGCGGTGCTCCGGGACCGGGAGGGCTGACGACGTCTGCGGCGCGCTGCCGAACGGGGCTCGGTCCGAGTGGTGGAGGTCCGGGAGGGGCTTGCGCAACCGGCCGAAACAGCGAAGGGGGGTCAGGACTTGCGTCCGACTCCGCCGAACATGGCCACCTCGGCGGGCAGTTCGGCCTTGCTGTCGTACGGGCGCCAGCGGTTGCAGGACACCACGCCCGGCTCAAGGAGGTCCAGCCCGTCGAAGAACCTGGTGATGGCGGCCGGGGTGCGCTGAGTCAGCTTGGGTGTGCCGTGCTCGTTCCAGAAGGCCACCGCCGAGTCGACGTCCGGCATGTCGGGCCGGGTGATGGTGTGGGTGAGGACGAGGTGGCTGCCCGCGGGGAGCGCGTCCATGAGCCGCCGCACAATGCCGTACGCCTCCTCGTCGTCCTCGATGAAGATGACGACGCCGAGCAGCATCAGCGCCACGGGCTTGCCGAGGTCCAGCGTCTTCGCCGCCTGCTCCAGCACCGCGTCGACGTTGCGCAGATCCTCGTCGAGGTAGGCCGTGTGTCCCTCCGGCGTGCTGGTGAGCAGGGCCTTGGCGTGGGCCAGCACGATGGGGTCGTTGTCGACGTAGACGATGCGGGACTCGGGTGCGACGCGCTGGGCGACCTCGTGCGTGTTGTCGGCGGTGGGCAGGCCGGTGCCGATGTCGAGGAACTGCCGGATCCCGCAGTCACCCGCGAGATGCCCCACGGCCCGACCGAGGAGCAGCCGGTCGGCCAGGGCGTAGTCGCCGATCCCGGGATGCAGCTCGCGGATCTGGTCCCCGGCGGCCTGGTCGACCGCGTAGTTGTCCTTGCCGCCCAGCCAGTAGTTCCAGATCCGGGCCGTGTGCGGCTGGTCGGTCTTGATGCGCTTGCGCGCTGCGATCGAGGCAGCCGAGATCTCCGTCATGCGTTGCCCTCCGGTCGGGTCGAGGAAAGGTCAAAGAGCAACCTAGCGGCCGGAGTTGGCGACGGCGACTCCGTCCGGGACAGCCGGGTCGGCGGCCTCGTGCGAGGATGCCGCTGTGCTGGACGAGATCGACGCGGTGGACTGGGGTTCCGTACCGGGGCACCCCGACTGGTACGAACCGGATCGTGCCGTCCAGGGTCTGCGCGCCCTGGCCGAGGCGGCGAATCTGCTACAGGCGGCGCAGGCGGGCTCCTGGCTCGGCGGGGGTGGAATTGTTCACGGCCACAGCGGCGCGGTGTTCCCGGCGGCCGTGGTCGCGGTGCCGCTGCTGCTGGACATCGCCGAGCTGGGTCACCCGGCGGCGGGGGCCACCGCGCTGGGGCTGATCGACGAGGCTCTGTCGTGCCACCCGCATGCCGGGTACACGCGAGTGGTGGTTCCTGACGGCTCCGCGGTTCCGCTGTGCTGTGCCATCGCCCACCGGTTGCGGGCTCGCACCGATTTCCTTGCCGGGCTGGGCAGGAGGGGCAGGTCTTTGCTGGCCGACGCGGCCGTGCACTGGCGTTTCGAGGTCCGCGAGTGCGTCGCCGACGGCAGCGACACGGCGGCCTTCGGCATCTTGGCCGGCCGTCTTCCCGACGGCGTGCACCTGGCGGAGACGCATCGCGCTGATGCCGGCACTCCGCTGAGTGAACTCACTCTGCTGTACCCGCCCGTGGACGGCTCCCCCGAAGCGTGCCTGCGGGTGATCGCCCGGCAGCCGGGTGAAGTGCCGCCGGGTTCCGTCCTGTTCCCGGCGGAGTGCGGGGATCGGGCGCACTGACCGGCGGGTTGGTACCGGGCCCGACGGTGATGTCGAAGTCCCACGATCAGGCCGACTCGCGGGCGACCAGCCGCTGAGCCAGGATCACCTCCCGCGCGGCCCCCTCCTCGCCGTCCTCCAGGCGTTCCAGGAGCAGTCGGGCCGCCGCGCGGCCCATGTCGCGGCCGGGGTTGAAGACCGTGGTGAGCGCGGGGGAGACGAGGGAGGCGGCATCGATGTCGTCGTAACCGGTGATCGCCAAGTCGTGGGGCACCCGTAGGCCCCGCTCGCGGGCGATGTCGAGGGCGCCGATGGCGATCAGGTCGTTGGCGCACACCAGCGCCTGCGGGGGCACGTCGGCGGAGAGCAGCCGGGCGGCGCCGGTCCGGCCGCCCTCGCGGGTGAAGTCCGTCCAGGCCACCAGATCCTCGGGCACTTCGAGCCCGGCGTCCAGCAGGGCCTGCCGGTAGCCCGCGTACCGCTCGCCGCCCGGCTCGATGCCCGGTGCGCCGCCGATGAAGCCGACGCGGCGGCAGCCCCGGGAGCGGACCAGGTGCTCGACCAGCGTGCGGGCGCCCTCGGTCTCGTCGGCGCGTACGACATCGCCGGGGCCCTCGGAGAGCCGGCGGCCGAAGCGGACCAGGCGGGTCCCGGTGGCCGTGACACGGTCCAGGTCGCGCCGCGTCGCGCCGTAACGGCCCAGCACGATGCCGTCGACCCGACGGGCCGTCAACTGCTGGAGCACCTCGGACAGCAGGGGGCCGTTCATCGGAGCCTCGCACACCACGGTCAGATAGCCATGGGCCAGAGCCACCTCCTGCATCCCGGCGGCCACCTCCGTGTTGAACGGATTGGTGATGTCGGGCACCAGCAGGGCCAGGGTGGTGGTGCGCTGGGTGCGCAGTCCCCGGGCGGTGGCGTCCACCTGGTAGCCGAGACGTCGTATGACGTCCTCGACCCGGGCGCGGGTGGCGGGTGCGACCTGGCGCCGGCCGGTGATCACATGGGAGACAGTGGTCACGCTGACCCCCGCCGCGCTCGCCACGTCAATGATCTTGACGCGCCCCGTGTTCCGCACATTTGCCTCCCTGGCCGACGGGCACCTTGCCGTACCCGGTCCGGCTGCACTCTACCCAAAGAGTAAATCGTTTTGTATTGTCCTCCGCCATGGAGGCCAAAAGGCCAGGTAGAACGCCATGACTAGATGTAAAACGATTTGGAAGCGCCCATGATCCCACCCATGATCCAGTCCGTGACCCTCGTCTCGAAGCACCAGCCATGAACGGTCTCCCCAGCCGGAGAAACGTGCTGCGCGGCGCCCTCGGTGCCACGGCCGGCGCGGTGCTCGCCGGGTGCGGCAACGGCTCCGCCGACGACGGCCGGACCGCCGTACGGTTCCTCGGGCCCGAGACGCCCGACACCTTCCGGCCGGTCATCGACGCCTTCGAACGCGCCCACCCCGAGCTGCGCGTCGACTACACCCCCGTACCCTGGGCCCAGCTCAACGACGTGCTCCAACTGCGGCTGTCCGCGAAGGACACCGCCATCGACGTGTACTGCGTCGACCAGCCCCGGGTCCCCGCCCTCACCGCCCGCGGCTTCCTCACCGACCTGACCCCGATCGCCGCCCAGGCACGCGAGGCGGTCACCGAGGAGCAGCACGCCGTCAGCTCCTGGGACGACCGGCTGCGCTGTCTGCCGATCTGGACCTCGACCCAGTACCTCTTCTACAACGCCGACCTGCTCACGGCCGCCGGCGTCGAGCACCCCGCCGCCGACCCCGCCGGGCGCTGGACCTGGGAACGCATCCTCGACGCGGGCCGGCAGGTCATGGACCGTACGGACGCCGACTACGCCCTGCTGATCGAGCAGATCGACGCCTACTACGGCCTCCAGCCCCTCGTGGAGTCCCTCGGCGGCGGATCCGGCATCACCGGCCCGGACATGCTCACCCCGGCTATCACCACACCCGGCTGGATCGAGGCCATGACCTGGTACCGGCAGCTCTTCGCGGACGGCCTCTCGCCCCGGGGCGTCACCTCGCCCGAGATGGCCCCGATCTTCACCGGCGGACGCGCCCCGTTCTTCGTCGGCGGCCCCTGGAACCTGGGCGCCTTCGCCACCATCGAGAACCTGACCTGGCGCACCGCGCCCCAGCCCCGCTTCGCCGCCGGACGGGCGGTCACCCCGACCGACTCCTGGTCCTGGGGGATCAACCCGTACAGCCCTCAGCAGAGCGGCGCCCAGCGCTTCATCGAATACGCCTCGCTCACCACCGACGGCAATCTCGCCACCATCGCCGCCTCACCGCTCATCCCCGCCAACCGCGCCGCCTTCGCCCGGTACACCGAAGACCTCCGGGCCGACGCCACCGACGCCACCCGCGGGGCCGCCGACATCATGGCGTACGAACTCGCCAACACCGCCGTCAGCAGGCCCCGCAGCATCGGCTACACCCAGTTCGAAACCGTCATGACCTCGGCGTTCTCCGACATCCGCAACGGCTCGGACGCCGCGGGGCGACTGGATCGCGCCGCCGACGAACTCGTCCGCACCTGGGAGCGACTGCAATGAACCGACCCGCCCAGGCGGACCCCATGCGCAAGGCCCGCACGTCCGCCGACCCCACGCCCCGCGACTCCTCGTCCCGCCCCGCCCCGCCCCGGCGGCGCTCGCAGGCCCGGATCGCCCTGTACTTCCTCGCGCCCGCCCTTGTCGCCCTCGCCCTGCTGCGGCTGCTGCCCGCCCTGCTCGCCGTCGGCGACAGCCTGCGCCACCACAGCCTCATCTCCGGCACCACCGGCTTCGTGGGCCTCGCCAACTACGGTGACCTCTTCGCCGACCCCCAGTTCTGGCAGAGCGTCCGGGTGACCCTGCTGTTCAGCCTGGTCATCAACCCCCTCCAGGTCGCCCTCGCGCTCGCCCTCGCCATGCTGTTCAGCCGGCGCTTCACCGGATCACGCTGGCTGCGCTCCCTGGTCTTCGCCCCCGTCGCCGTACCCCCCGCCGTGTCCGCCGTCGTCTTCGGTGTCCTCTACCGCCCCGACGGCCCGGTCAACGCCCTGCTCGGCGTCCTCGGACTGCCCCCGCAGCCCTTCCTGACCAGCCCGGACCAGGCCCTGTACGCCCTGATCGTGCTGATGAGCTGGGTCGGCGTCGGCTACTGGATGATGTTCCTCGTCGCCGGACTCCAGGACATTCCCGCCGAGTACTACGACGCCGCCGCCGTCGACGGGACGAACACCTGGCAGCGGTTCTGGCATGTGACCCTGCCCCTGCTGCGCCGCCCGCTGGCCTTCGTCCTGGTCGCCGACACGGTCGCCAACTTCCTGGTATTCGCCCCCGTCCAACTCCTCACCGGAGGCGGCCCCGAGGGCTCCACGAACCTGATGATGTACGACGTCTTCCGCCGCGCCTACAGCGTCGGTGACATCAACTACGCCCAGGCCGAGGTGGTGGTGCTGGTCGTGCTCACCCTCGCCGTCGTCGCCGTGCAGTACCGGCTGATGCAGGGCAAGGACGGAGAGCAGTGATGACCCTGCCCACTTCTCCAGGCTCCTCCGAGGACCGGTCCGGCACCCGCCGGCCGTCGCTGCGGCGACTGCTGCCCTCCAGCGCCGGTCTGGTCATCGGACTGCTGTTCGCCCTGCCCCTGTGGTGGGTGCTGGCCGGTTCCCTGCGCCCCGGCGATCAGGTACTCGCTCAGCTCAGTGAACTCTCCTGGCGCTCCTTCGTACCCACCGACCTCACCTTCGCGAACTACACCGCCCTGCTCGACGACGGATTCGGCCGGGCCGTGCTCAACTCGGTGTTCGTCGCCGCCGTCACCGTCGTCGTCGGACTCCTGATCTCGGCGGCAGCCGCCTTCGCCTTCGCGGTCTTCGAGTTCCCCGGGCGCGGCGTACTGTTCGCCGTCGTCCTGCTCAGCTTCATGATCCCGTTCGACGCGGTGGCCATCCCCCTGTCGTCCCTCTTCCGCGCCTGGGATCTCCAGAACACCTACGCCGGACTGATCCTGCCCGGCATCGGCAACGGACTGGCGATCTTCCTGCTGCGCCAGTTCTTCCTCGCCATCCCCCGGGAACTGGTCGAAGCCGCACGGATCGACGGCCTCGGCTGGTGGGGCGTCTTCCGGCGGATCCATCTGCCGCTGTCCCGCCCGGCGCTGATCGGCGCGGGGCTGATGCTCTTCCTGTTCCAGTGGCAGTCGTTCATGTGGCCCCTGCTGATCGGCACCGAACCCGACAAACAGCTCGGCCCGATCGCGCTGGGCAATCTCCAGGGACAGCTCGTCGTCGACCACGGACAGATCTTCGCCGCATCCGTCGTCCTCATCGTCATCCCCCTGGTGATCCTGCTGCGGCTCCAGCGCCACTTCACCCGGTCGATCGCGACCAGCGGGCTGAAGTAGCGCCCGCACCACATTCATCGACATAGGCGGCTCGTCCGCCCCGCACAGAAGGAAACGCATGTTCAACGGTCACCCGCACGACCTGATCCTCGACACCGACATCGGCAGCGATGTCGACGACGCGCTCGCGCTCGGTGTACTGCTCGGCTCACCCGAGGCCCGCCTGCACGGGGTGACCACGGCGTACGGCGACACCCTGCTGCGCGCCCGGCTCGCCCGCCGGCTCGGCGCCCTGGCCGGCCATGACCTCCTCGTGGTCCCCGGGGCGCGCGAACCGCTGTCCGGGCGGGACGTGTGGTGGGCCGGGCACGAGGGCCGGTCCTTTCCCGACCTGGAGACCGAACCCGTACCCGACACCGTCGGCGCGGACCGGTTCCTCGTCGAGTCGGTGCTCGCCCGGCCCGGCACCCTGGACGTGATCGCCATCGCGCCGCTCACCAACATCGCGCTGGCGCTCGCCGACCCGTCCTTCGCTCCGGCCGTGAAGCGCCTGTACGTCATGGGCGGGGACTTCGCCACCGGCTCCGGGCCCCGCCCCGGCCCCGAGCACAACATCCTCAGCGATGTCACCGCCGCCCGGACGGTGTTCACCTCCGGCGTCCGGACCGTCGTCACGGGCCTCGACATCACCCGGCGGCTGCGCATCGGCCCCGACGGCATCGAGGCCATCCGGGCGGCCGGCGGCTTCGGCGCCGCGCTGGCCCGCGAGATCGACGGCTGGACCGGCTTCACCGGCGAGGGCTGGAGCGTCCCGCACGACCCGATCACCGTACTGTCCCTGCTGCGGCCCGATCTGTACGAGACCCGGCGCGGGTCCGTGGAGGTCACCGACGACGGAGTCACCCACTTCCACCCGGACCCGCACGGCCCCGTCGACCTGGTCACCGACGCCGACTTCGATGCGGTCGCGGAGGAGATCGTGGGACGTATCGTGCGGGCGGCGGCCGGTGGTTGATGCCCCCCGATGCCCCCCGATGCCTGCTGACGTCCGCTGGTGACAGCTGACCGTGGCTGACATTGCCGCCGCCCGGACATGGATCGCCACCTGGCGGACCCCAGCCCGCGCGACCTCGTCACGGGGTCGAGCGGGCCGGGTGTACGGCCGTCCTCCCTGACCGCCCGAGAAACCGGCCGGTCAGGCGGGAACAGGGGCGCTGATACCGAATCCGGCCCCGGTGATCGCGGCCCGCAGCAGGCCGTCATCGAGTCCCGTACCGCGTACGGTCACCGACTTCGCGGCCACGTCGATCACGACGTCACGCACGCCCGGCACCCGCGTGACCTCCTGGGTGATGCCCGCCGCGCAGTGCTCGCAGGTCATTCCGGTGACGGTGTACTGCCGCTGTGCCATGGGTCGACTCCTGTGCCGTGAGATGTGCTGGATGTTCTGGTGACAGAGAAGTCGGTCGGCCGGAACGGGGAGTTCCTCACTCCTTCGGGTGACTCCGACCGGAGTACGCGGGGGAACCGGTCCTGTGCCGAGCCGACTGGTGCCCCGGGGACCGGGGAGACCCGACACCGAACCGTGTCCCCCGGCGACCAGGCTGGTCCCCACGCCCCGGCGCTCACGGCGCACACTCCGGGCGGACAACCCCCCGAGCGGCCCTCTCGCGCCCTACCGATGGCCGAGGCGGCGCGGTGAAGATGAGCCGACCGCAAAGGAACCAGGCGTCACCGCACACCTGTGCCATGGCCGGGTGGGGGCGGGGCGGAAGGAGTCCATCTTGTTGCTTCTCATCTCGCCGGACAGCGTGGCGGAGGCTCTGGAGTGCGCGAAGGCGGCGGAGCACCTCGACATCGTCGACGTCAAGAAGCCCGACGAGGGCTCCCTCGGTGCGAATTTCCCGTGGGTGATCCGGGAGATCCGGGACGCCGTCCCGGCCGGCATACCGGTGTCCGCCACCGTCGGGGACGTGCCCTACAAGCCGGGCACGGTGGCTCAGGCGGCGCTCGGCGCGGCCGTCTCCGGCGCCACCTACATCAAGGTCGGCCTGTACGGCTGTACGACGCCCGAGCAGGCCATCGAGGTGATGAGCGGGGTCGTACGGGCGGTGAAGGACTACCGGCAGGACGCGCTCGTGGTCGCCTCCGGCTACGCAGACGCCCACCGGATCGGCTGTGTCGGCCCGCTGGCCCTGCCCGACATCGCCCGTCGCTCCGGCGCCGACGCGGCCATGCTCGACACGGCGATCAAGGACGGGACCCGGCTGTTCGACCACGTTCCGCCGGACGTCTGCGGCGAGTTCGTCCGGCTGGCCCACGCGTCCGGCCTGCTCGCCGCCCTCGCGGGCAGCGTCAAGCGGGACGACCTCGGCGCACTCACCCGCATCGGCACCGACATCGTGGGGGTGCGCGGCGCTGTTTGCGAGGGCGGCGACCGCAACGCCGGACGGATCCGGCCGCACCTGGTGGCCGCGTTCCGGGCGGAGATGGAGCGGCATGCCCGGGAGTCGGTGGCCGCCGTCGCGTCGGCCGCGCCTTCGGCCGCTGCTCCTGTGGTGCCGCCCGCCGTCGCGTCGGCCGCGTCTCCCGCCGCTGCTCCTACGGTGCCTTCCGCCCTCGCTCCGGCTGCTCCTGCCGCCGCGGCTCCGGGTGCCCCTCCCGCCGCCGCTCCCGCTGTCACCCCCGCCGCTACTCCCGCAGGCTGACCCCGGCATGCCGACGAGCCGAGCCCGTCGTACGCCGGAAGCTCACGGACCGCGCCTCGCCGTCCTCGATCCCGCGACAGGTGAACCCTTCGATCAGGCTCCCGACCAGCGGCCCGACGTATTGGACACGGTCGTCGCCCGCGCTCACGCGGCCTGGCGGGGCTGGCGTACCGAGCGGGCCGCCCGTACCACGGCCCTGCTCGCGGCGGCCGACGCGGTGGAGGCGGCCGGCAACGACCTCGCGCCCCTGCTCACCCGTGAGCAGGGCAAACCGCTCGCCGAGTCGTACGCGGAGGTCGCCCGCACGGCGGCCCGGATGCGCTACTTCGCCGAACTGGACCCCGGGGTCCAGCCGATCGCGGACGGCCGGCCCGTGCGCAGCGAGATCCGCTGGCGTCCGCTCGGGCCCGTCGCCGCGATCGTCCCGTGGAACTTCCCGCTCCAGCTCGCGTCGGCGAAGTTCGCGCCCGCGCTCGCGGCGGGCAACACGGTGGTGCTCAAGCCGTCGCCGTTCACGCCACTGGCCACCCGGCTGCTCGCCTCCGTGGTGTCCGCCGCCCTCCCCGAGGACGTACTGACGGTCGTCACCGGTCGTGAGCCGCTGGGCGCCCGCCTCGCGGCGCATCCGGGGATCCGGCATGTGACGTTCACCGGATCGATCCCCACCGGGCGGGCCGTGGCCCGCAGCGCGGCGGACTCGCTGGCCCGAACCACCCTGGAGCTGGGCGGGAACGACGCCGCCGTCCTGCTGGAGGACGTGGACGTGGAGCGGATCGCGGACCGGCTGTTCTGGGCGGCGTTCCGCAACTGCGGCCAGGTCTGCATGGCCGTCAAGCGCGTCTACGTCCCGGCCCCGCTGCACTCCGAGGTGGTCGAGGCCCTCGCACAGCGCGCGAAGAGCACGGTCGTCGGCCCCGGCCTTGACCCCGCCTCGCAACTGGGCCCCCTCAACAACGCCCCGCAGCTGGCCCGCGTCGAGCGCTGCACGGCGCAGGCGCTCGCGGACGGCGCCCGAGCCGCCGCAGGCGGGCACCGGCAGGCCGGGCCGGGCTACTTCTTCGCCCCGACGATCCTCACCGACGTCCCGGCCGACAACCCCGTGGTGACGGAGGAACAGTTCGGCCCGGTCCTGCCGGTGCTGCCGTACCGCAGCCTCGACGACGCCCTGGAGGCCGCCAACGGCACCGGTTTCGGACTGGGCGGCTCGGTGTGGGGCACCGACCTCGACCGGGCCGAGGCGGTCGCCGACCGGCTGGAATGCGGCACGGCGTGGATCAACCACCACGCCGAACTCTCCCTCGCCCAGCCCTTCGCGGGCAGCAAACAGAGCGGTGTCGGCGTCGCGGGCGGGCCATGGGGGCTGTACGGCAATCTCCGCCCGTTCGTCGTGCACCGCCCGGAGGAGACATGACCCTGCGCTTCCGCGCGGCCGTACTGCGCTCGTACGACGCCCGGTTCAGCGTCGAGGAGGTGACGCTGAAGGCCGGACCGGCGGACGGCGAACTGCTGGTCAGGATCGCGGGCTGCGGCCTGTGCCGGACCGATCTCGCCGTACGCCGCTCGGCGGGCCGCTCACCGCTGCCCGCGGTCCTCGGCCACGAGGGGGCCGGGACGGTGGTCGGGACCGGTGGACCGGACACCGGCACCCGCGTCGGCGATCACGTCGTCCTGAGCTTCGACTCCTGCGGACAGTGCCGCAGCTGTCTGCGCGCGTCCCCCGCCTACTGCGACTCCTTCGCCGCGCTCAACCTCTTCGGCGGACGCGAGGAACACGCGGCCCGCTTCACCGACGCGGCCGGGGGCGCGCTCGCGCCCCGGTGGTTCGGCCAGTCCTCCTTCGCCGAGTACGCGGTCGTCCCGGCCCGCAACGCCGTCGTGGTCGATCCCGCCCTTCCCGTCGAACTCCTCGGCCCGCTCGGCTGTGGCTTCCTCACCGGTGCCGGAGCCGTCCTGAACACCTTCGCCGCCGGTCCCGGTGACACCGTCGCCGTCTTCGGGGCGGGAGCGGTGGGGCTGGCCGCGGTGATGGCGGCGACCGCCGCCGGGGCGGTGAGCGTGGCCGTCGACCGCCATCCCGGACGACTGGCCCTCGCCGAACGGTTCGGCGCGACCCCGCTGCACGCCACCACGGCCGCCCTGCCCGACCACGTCCAGCGACTGACCGACGGTGGCGCCCAGTACGCGCTGGACACCACGGGCTCGGTCCCGCTGATCAATGCCGCGCTACGGTCCCTGCGCCCGACCGGTCACCTCGCACTGGCGGCCCGGCTCCACACCGCGTTGCCCCTGGAGGTGGGAACCCTGGACCGGGGCCGCAGGATCTCCCACCTGTGCGAGGGCGACGCGGTGCCGGGACTGCTCATCCCGAGGCTCACCCGGCTCTGGCGGGCGGGCCTGTTCCCCTTCGACCAGCTGATTCGTACGTACCCCCTCGCCGACATCGACGAAGCCGAACGGGACTGCGAGGCGGGCCGCGTGGTCAAGCCGGTCCTGCTGCCGGGTGAGAGCGGGGGCTGACCACGGCACACGCCCTACTACCGGGTGAGAGCGGGGGCTGACCACGGCACACGCCCTACTACCGGGTGAGAACCGGGGCCGACCACGACACACGCCCTACCGTCGGGGTTTGTCCGCGAACACCCACCGGTTGCCCTCCAGGGCGTCATTCGGCTCGGGCCGCGGGCCGCGTCCGTGCCGGTCGGTGAACTCGAAGGGTGTGTGGACGGACGTGGACCAGCCCTTGTCCGTCAGATCGCCGGAGGAGTCGGGGCGTTGCTCCAGCGCGAAGAGGTCGAGCAGGTCGATGCCTATCTGCTCCTTCGTCGCCGTGTACGTGGGGCTGTCACGGTAGGCCAGCAGATCCCGTTCGAGCTTGACCTCATAGGCCAGGGCACTGCCGCCCGCGCTCAACCGGTCCACCCTGTCGACGAGCTGGGTCTCGGCGGCGTGCGGCAGATAGAACAGCAGCCCTTCGGCCAGCCAGACACTCGGCGCGGACGGGTCGAAACCGGCCCCGGTGAGCGCCGTGACCCAGTCGGCGCGCAGATCGACCGGGACCGGCACCCGCGCCGCCTTCGGGACCGCCGACAGCGCGCCGAGCACCTCGTGCTTGAACGCGAGGACGCCTGCCCGGTCGACCTCGAACACCACACACCCGTCCGGCCAGCCCAGCCGGAACGCGCGGGTGTCCAACCCGGCCCCGAGCAGCACCACTTGGTGCGCGCCCGTACCCGCCGACCGCAGTAGATAGTCGTCGAGCACCCTCGTCCGCAGGCCGAAGTAGCGAGCGAATCGCCCCCACAGCGGATTCGCGTCCCCGCCCACCACCTGCTGCGGACGCACCGGCCACCCCGCCGACGCCGGCGCGGCGAGCACGAAGTGCTCCGCGTACCTGTCCTGCGCCAGACTGTCGTGACGGTGGGTCTCGATCGCCCGCGCCGCGGCGACCAGCAGAGCGGTCACCCCGACGCCCCCGTCCACTCCGTCAGCCCCGTCCGCGCCCTCCACACCGGAATCCGGGTGCGCCGTACCGACCATGTGTCCTCCCAGAACGTCACGAGCAGAGATCACGGACGCCGCAGCCTTCCCGCCGGGCGGGCGCAAAATACCGATCCGCGCGGTAAATTCCCCTGTTCTCCATGGAATTGGCGGATCCGCTGAACGAATCCAGTCAGCGGGGCGCGCCCGAAGCCCCTCCCGGGCCCCTGGGCTCCCGGCTCAGTGCGACCCGCTCCAGGGCGCCGGGACGAAGGTCCAGGTGACCTCGGCGGGTCCGGGGCCGGAGTTGTGCCAGGTGTGGGGCTCGCGGCCGGAGAAGGTCAGGGTGTCCCCGGCGGCGAGGGTCTCGGTGCGGTCGGTGAAGCGGACGGAGACCTCGCCGCTGACCACGTGCAGCACTTCCACGTCGCAGTTGATCGTGTACAGCTGGTCGCCGCCGTGGGCGTCCGGCTCTAGGTGTGAGCGCAGGATCTGGATCTTCGACTGGGCGCGGGGTGTGACCATCCGGTCCTCGACGCCGTGCCCGCCCATGTTGATGCGCGGGGCCGAGCCGAGCCGGACCACCTCGGTGTCGGCGCCCTCGAAGAGCGAACCGATCGGCAGGGACAGCACCTGGCACAAGGTGACCAGGGTGGTGACGCTCGGTGAGGTCTCGTCACGCTCGACCCGGCTGAGGAACCCCCTGGTCAGGCCGGTGGCGGCGGCGACCTGCTCGATGGTGAGGCCCTGGGCCTTGCGGGAGGCCCGCAGGCGCGCCCCGACGCGGACCGGATCGGTGGACGGTGTCGGGTGCAGCGCTTTCATCGAACCTCGCGTCACTCGTTCGGCTTCCGGACGACCCTTGACAGGGTGGTCACTCAGAGCGAACACTACCCGGAATGGAAGTTGCCTAATAAGCATTCTTTGTTGTGTATAGGTAACTTCCCTGTCGAGGTAACTTCCCTCCTGGAACAGATCGAGATCCCGATGAACTCCGTCGAACCCCCGACGCCCCCGGTAGGCCCTCCGGACGCGAGTCTGAGCCCCCGCTACGCAGGGCTCGCGACCTTCGCCCGGCTGCCCCGCCTGGAGGACGTCCCGCGCGCGGACATCGCCGTCGTCGGCGTGCCCTTCGACAGCGGGGTGAGCTACCGGCCCGGCGCCCGCTTCGGACCGGCGCACATCCGCGAGGCGTCCCGGCTGCTGCGGCCCTACAACCCCGCGCAGGACGTGGAGCCCTTCGCCGCCCAGCAGATCGCCGACGCGGGCGACATCTCCGCCAACCCGTTCAGCCTCGACGAAGCGGTGGCCCAGATCGAGGCCGCCGCCGAGGCACTGACCACGGACGGCACCCGGCTGCTCACCCTCGGCGGCGACCACACCATCGCCCTGCCGCTGCTGCGCGCCGCAGCCCGGCGGCATGGCCCGCTCGCCGTGCTCCACTTCGACGCCCACCTCGACACCTGGGACACCTACTTCGGTGCCCCCGTCACGCACGGCACCCCCTTCCGCCGCGCGTCCGAGGAGGGACTCATCGACCTCACCGCAAGCCTGCACGTGGGCACCCGGGGCCCGCTGTACTCTCGCCAGGACCTGCGGGACGACGAACGCCTCGGCTTCGCCGTGATCTCCAGCCCCGAGATCGAGACCGAGGGACTGCCCCGGGCGATCGAGCGCATGCTCGCCCGGCTCGGGGACCGCCCCGTGTACCTGTCCATCGACATCGACGTCCTCGACCCGGCGCACGCCCCCGGCACCGGGACCCCCGAGGCGGGCGGGATGACCAGCCGCGAGCTGCTCGCGATGATCCGCGCCCTGCGCGGCACCCACCTGGTGGGCGCCGACGTGGTCGAGGTGGCCCCCGCCTACGACCACGCCCAGCTCACCGCCGTCGCCGCGGCCCACACCGCCTACGAGATCCTCTCGGCGATGACACCCGACCACCTGCCTGTGCCGGACGACCGGCCCCGAGAAAGTTAGGGGAAGGCGATGACCTCCTCGGACACTGCGACACAGCGCGAATCGGCGATCGAGCAGCACTCGATCGACTACGTGCCCGCCTCCGAACGGCACGGCAAGGTCTGGCACCAGGGACCGTTCTGGTTCACCGGCAACTTCGTCCTGCCGACCATGGTCGCCGGGTTCGTCGGCGCCTCCATGGGCCTGAGCGTCTGGTACAGCGTGCTGGCCATCGTGCTCGGCGTCGGCGCCGGTACGTTCTTCATGGCCTTCCACGCCAACCAGGGCCCCCGGATGGGCCTGCCCCAGATGATCCAGTCCCGCGCGCAGTTCGGCAGCCGCGGTTCCACGGTGCCGTTCGCGGCGACCGTCTTCGTCTACGTGGGCTTCCTCGTCTTCGACACGGTCCTCGCCGAGCAGGGCCTGGGACTGCTGCTCCCGGACGGCAAGCTCTTCTGGTACCCGGTGCTGATCGCGGTCTCCATCGTCATCGCGGTCGTCGGCCATGACCTGCTGCACTTCGTCCAGCGCTGGCTGACGTATCTGCTGGTGGTCGTCTTCGCCATCCTCACCGTCGTCGCGATCGTCCACTTCGGCTCCAACCCCACCCCCGCCGACGTACCCGCCGCCACGGCGGGCTGGGACATGACCGCCTTCCTGGTGCAGTTCTCCCTCGCCGCCGGATACAACATCAGCTACTCGGTCTACGTCTCCGACTACACCCGCTACCTCCCCGCCAAGGTGCCCGCGCGCAAGCTGATCACCGCGGTGTACGCGGGCGCCGCGTTCTCCGCCGTGTGGCTGATGTCGCTCGGCGCGATCCTCGCCAGCTACCTGCCGAACCCCGACCCGATCCTCGCCCTGCGCGAGGTCGGCGACCTGCTCTTCCCCGGCTTCGGCCTGATCGTCGTGATGGCCTCGGTGCTCGCGCTGATCTCCATCATGGGAGTCAACGCCTACGGCGCCATGCTCACCGGCGCCAGCGCGCTGGACGGCTTCCGCAAGGTGCGCCCCACCGTGCGGCTGCGCATCATCGGGCTCGTCGTGGTCGGCCTGGTGTCCCTGGTGGTCGCCCTGCTGATCCCGGACGACTACATCGGCAGCTTCAACAACTTTGTCCTGATGATGCTGTACTTCCTCGTCCCGTGGACCGCGGTGAACCTGGTCGACTTCTACTTCGTGCGCCGTGGGAAGTACGCCATCGCCGAGATCCTCAAGCCGGAGGGCATCTACGGGCGCTGGGCGTGGCGGGGCGTCACCGCCTATGTCATCGGCTTCGCCGCGATGATCCCGTTCTTCTCGACCAGCTTCTACGTCGGTCCCGCGGCGGAGGCACTGGGCGGCGCGGACTTCTCGTTCGTCGTCGGCCTGCTCGTCTCCAGCGTGCTCTACCTGCTGTTCTCCCGGAACCTGGACCATGAGGCGGAGGCCGCCGCCCGCGCGGCGAGCGAAGCCGAACTGGAGGGAATCGACCGATGAACCGCCCGTCACCCCACCCCGCCGCCCCCCGGGGCACCGAGGTCACCGTCGCCGTCTGCCAGATCGCCCCCCAGGTCGGCGACACCACGGGGAACCGGCGGCGGATACGGGAGGCGGTTCGGACGGCCGCGGAGCGTGGCGCACAGGTCGTGGTCCTGCCGGAGCTGGCCGCCACCGGCTATGTCTTCACCGACGCGGCGGAACTGCGCACCGTGGCGGAGCCGCCGGACGGCGACACGATCAAGGAGTGGGAGGCGCTCGCCGCCCGCCATGACCTGGTCGTCGTCGGCGGCTTCGCGGAACGCGCCGAGGACGGACATGTCTACAACGCCGCCGCCCTCGTGGACCCGACCGGGCTGCGCGCCACCTACCGCAAGGCCCACCTGTGGAACGGCGAGAAGACCTGGGGCTTCACCCCCGGCGACACACCCCCGCCGGTCATCGACACCCCGCACGGCCGCATCGGGTTCATGGTCTGCTACGACCTGGAGTTCCCGGAGTGGGTACGGCTCGCGGCCCTGGACGGCGCGGAACTGCTGTGCGGCCCGGTCAACTGGCCGCTGTACCCGCGCCCGCGGGGCGAGCGGCCGGGCGAGATCGTACGGGTGCAGGCGGACGCCTCCGTCAACCGCATGTTCGTCGCGGTCGCCGACCGGACCGGCACCGAACGGGGCCAGGACTGGCTCGGCGGCAGCGCGATCATCGACGCCGACGGCTACCCCGTGACGGCGCTGCGCCTGGGCGAGGAAGCGATCCTCACCGCGACCCTCGACCTCACCGAGGCCCGGAACAAGGCCATCGGCGAGACCAACGACGTCCACGCGGACCGACGCCCCGCGCTGTACGCGCGCCCGGCGGGGGAGCGGCCATGACACCCCCGGCGCCCACCTCGTACCGGCCGATCCACCCGGCCCACGCCGGTCAGGACCCGTACCCCGGGTCCGGCCGGTCCCTGGCCGATGCCGAGGCGGGCCCCACCCTCGGGCACCTCCACGGCTCACCTCACGCCTGCCGGCGGCACACCGGGGACGATCCCCCGGCGGCCACCGGCAGGCGCCCCGCGGCGCACCCGTCCGCCGCCGGCCGACAGCTCAGCGAGCACGGGCGGCGGCAGCGCCGCACGGCCGGGGAACGGCCGCCCATCACGGTCCGCCCCCCGGCCGCTCGCAGCCGCTCCGCCACGAGCGCCTCGCCTGTGCCCGTAAGCACCGCGCTCGTAAGCACCGCCCCCGCGCCCGTAGGCACCGCGCTCGTAGGCACCGCCCCCGCGCTCGTAAGCACCTCACCCGTGCCCGCAGCAGAAGGAGTCCACCCGTGACCACCACCGTCGCCATCGTCCAGCAGCCGCCCGCTCTGCTGGATCTGGACGAGTCGCTGCGGCGCGCCACCACGCATGTCGCCGAGGCCGCGCGGGCGGGCGCCGACCTCGTCGTCTTCCCCGAGACCTGGCTCACCTGCTACCCGGCGTGGGTGTTCGGGCTGGCGGGCTGGCGGGACGCCGAGGCACGGCACTGGCACGCCCGGCTGCTGGAGCAGAGCCCCGTCCTGGACCCCGGGGGCGATGACGCCCTCGCCCCGGTCCGGGCCGTGGCCCGCGAGCACGGGGTGACCGTCGTGCTCGGCCTCAACGAGCGGGCCGCGCCGTCCTCCGGGTCCCTGTACAACTCGCTGGTGACCATCGGCCCGGACGGCGGCACCCTCAATGTGCACCGCAAGCTGACCCCCACCCACACCGAACGCATCGTATGGGCGGCCGGGGACGGGGCGGGGCTGCGGGTCGTCGACACCCCGGCCGGACGGCTGGGCTCACTGGTCTGCTGGGAGCACTTCCACCCCCTCGCCCGGCACGCGCTGCACGCCCAGCACGAGGAGATCCATGTGGCGGCCTGGCCCGACATGCCCGAGAGCCATGTGATCGCCGCCCGCTCGTACGCCCTGGAGGGCCGCTGCTTCGTGGTGTCGGCGGGCCTGGTGCTGTCCACCGACGACGTCCCCGCCGACCTGCTGGCCGCCTACCGGGCCGGAGTGGGTCCCGACGCCCCGGAGAACGGCCGGCTCTTCACCGGGGGTTCGAGCGTCGTGGGCCCGGACGGAGCCTGGATCGTGGAGCCCGTCCACGGCGAGGCGCGGCTCATCACGGCCACCCTCGACCTGGGCCGCCGCTACGAGGAGGCGCTGGACCTGGACGTGGCGGGCCACTACGGACGCCCCGACGTGTTCACCCTGACCGTCGACCGGACCCGACGCGGCAGCGGGGTGGGCTTTACTCCCTGACCGTCCGGCGGACGGCCGGCGTCAGATACACGGGCAGCCGGGCAGGGGCGTTGTTGGACAGGGACCCCACCCGCTCGATGGCGTCCAGCGGCTCCGCGGGGGTGACGGTGAACCGCTCGTACAGGGCGGGCAGCGCGATGCCCGCCTCAAGGCGGGCCAGGGGGGCGCCCAGGCAGTGGTGCGGGCCATGGCCGAACGCCCGGTGCTGGTGGGCGTCGGGCCGGTCCGGGGCGAAGGTGTGCGGGTCGGTGAAGACCTCGTCGTCGCGGCTGATCGCCGCGATGTGGCACAGGACGGGGTCACCGGCGCGGATGGTGACCCCGTCCACGACGACGTCCCGCTCGGCGTACAGGAACATGGTGACCGACGCGGGGGGATCGAAACGGAGCGACTCCTCCACCAGGCCCTGCCAGGGATCGGGGTCGGTGAGGCCACCCCGGTGGACCAGGGCCAGCTGATCGGGATGCTCGGCCAGCCGCTGGATCGCGTTGCACAGCAGGTCCTGCGTGGTCTCATGCCCCGCGACGAGAACCAGGAACAGAGTCCCCGCCAGCTCTTCCTCCGACATGCTGCCCTGGTCGAACTCGGCGATCAGGGCCGTGGTCAGATCACCGCCGGGTTGCTTCCGCTTGGCGGCGATCAACTGGGCCATGGTGGCGAAGATGCTGGCTTCGGCGGCCAGCCGTTCGGCGGGCGGGGTCGCACTGCTCAGTAACAGCGCGGTGTCCAGGGCGAGTTGACGTCGCATCTGTGGATCATCCACACCGTACAGCTCGCATATCACGACCACCGGGATCTCGAAGGCGAACGTCCGACGCAGATCCACCACCGTCCCCGTCCCCTCCGCCGCGAGCGCGTCCAGTCGCCCGGCGACGATGGCCTCGATACGAGGGCGCAGCGCCTCGACGCGACGGGCGGTGAACGCGGCCTGCACCGGCTTGCGCAGCCGGGCGTGATCGATGCCGTCCATGATGAGCATGCTCGGTGTGACGAGCAGCTGGAGCAGCGGCCAGCTGTCCGGCACGAGCCCTTCCTGGTAGGCGCGCCAGTGCCGGGGGTTCTTGCGCATGTCGGGATGCACGGACAGCAGATCGTAGACCCGCCGCCGGGTGGCCGCCCAGGCCCGCACACCGTCCGGAAGCTCCACGGGAACCAGCGGGCCGAGCGACTGAAGGGCCCTGCCTTCCACCGCGAAATCCTCGCCGAGGGGGTCCAGACGGTAGAGGGGCCGGTCGAGCACCAGATCCTGGGGCTGAGGTATTCCCTCACTGAGGCCAGCAGCGATTTCGGTCATTGGACCACTCCGAAACGGTCGGGGGACAGCGGACTGAACAGACGGAACACCGTGCTGTTTCGCATTCTCGACAACCGACAGCAGGCCACTACCCCACGGGAAGCGGCCTACTCACTCGCCGACTCCTGCTGCCCGAAAGGGCGTTGCACCGGCCGGATCCGGGCAGTACGCGCAACCCGTGGCCGCACGAATTCGCTGGCCGGGACCGGAGCCCGTAGGGGAGGCACATGAGCTGGTCGTCTCCTGGCAGTCCGAGGGAGCCCGGATACGCGGGCTGGCGGTGCGTACGGCAGTGGACGAACTGCACGACGCGCTACGCGGAGTCGCCGCCACGCGCGGACACATGCTCCCCGGAACACCCCACGAGCAGCGGTCCGAAGGCGAGGGCGGGGCAGCGAGCGTGCCAGCGTACGGGTCTCCCGGTGATGGGCGGCAGGCTGCGCCGCATTCAAGGGGATATGGCGCGAGGCGCGTCAGCCCGCCCCGGTCGGTAGATCGTCCCGTCCGGCCGGGGTCCGGCACCACGACAGGTGGTCACCCGGCCGGTCGCTGACGCCCCATCGGTGGAGAGGCGGAGGACCGGCCGGTCCTGGAGACCCGCTCCAGCAGCGGAGTCAGGCGATGCGACACCAACTCGCGTATCGCCAGAGCGGTGGAGGTGCGCTCCACACCGGGGCCGGCCAGGATCTGCCCGGCGATCCGGTACAGATCCTCGGCGTCGGCGGCGACCACACGAGCGAGCAGGTCGGTGTCCCCACTGAGACCGAACACCTCCACCACCTCGGGAATGGCAGCGAGCGCGTCGGCCACCTCGGGCAACCGGTGCTGGTCGACCCGCAGGGTCACGAACGCGGTGAGTGGGTAACCCAGCGCACCCGGCACGACCCAGCGCTCACGGGAACCGAGGGCCCCACTCAGCTCCAGCTTGGCCAGACGGGCCTGGACGGTGTTGCGGGACAGCCCCAGCCGCTGGGCCAGGGCCTGGACGGTGGCGCGCGGCTCGCGGGCCAGGGCCAGCAGAATCCGGGCGTCGGTGGAGTCAACCACCGCTCCGCTGTTCATGCTGTTCAAGTGAGCACCTCCCTCGTGCCCCGCCATTGAGCAGAGTGCTCAAGACACGAAGCACAGCTTGTTCAAACGTAAAACATGCCTGTCTACTCACCCAGTACTGACATGGAGTCCCGCCCAGCGGGCGCACGAGTACGGAGGTGGTCAGGCGTGGTCATGAGCACCGTGTCGACCGGGTCAACCAACACGGACGGTCCTGGTCAGGAAGCACGGCAAGCACCGCAAGGACTCCGAGCACTTGAGGCGGTGGAGCGCCGGGTGCTGTGGCTGTCGACGGCGATCATCGACCAGGCGAACCGGGTGCGCCCGAACCCCGAGGGGCTCAAGGTCGGCGGTCACCAGGCGTCCAGCGCCTCGATGGTCTCGATCATGACAGCCCTGTGGTTCCACCGGCTGAGCGCGGATGACAGGGTCTCCGTCAAGCCACATGCTTCGCCGGTACTGCATGCGATCAACTACCTGCTCGGCGAGCTGGACGAATCGTACCTGAGCACCCTTCGGGCCTTCGGTGGACTCCAGAGCTACCCCAGCCGTTCCAAGGACCCCGACCCGGTGGACTACTCCACCGGATCGGTGGGCATCGGCGCCACGGCGACCCTCTGGGGGGCGATCGCCCGCCGGTACGTGGACGGCCGCTGCGGCCAGGTCGGCCAGGGCCGCCAGTTCGCGCTGCTGGGTGACGCCGAACTGGACGAGGGCGCGATCTGGGAGGCGGTCCAGGACCCCATGGTCGCCGGCCTCGGCGAGGTCGTGTGGATCGTCGACCTCAACCGCCAGTCCCTGGACCGGGTCGTCCCAGGGATCGCCGCCGACCGGCTGCACGGCATGTTCGGCGCCGCCGGCTGGCAGGTCCTCAGCCTCAAGTACGGGCGCCTGTTGCAGGAGCTGTTCACCCGGCCGGGCGGCGACGCCCTGCGGGTGCGCCTCGACTCCATGGGCAACCCCGAGTACCAGCGGATGCTGCGCTGCACCCCCGCGCAGTTGCGCGACCGCCTGCCCGGCTCCGGATCGACCCGCGAGCCGATCGCCGGGCTGCTGGCCCAGCTCACCGACGACGAACTGCGCGCCGCCCTGCGCAACCTGGGCGGCCACGACCTCGGCGCGCTGCTGGAGGCATACGACAGCATCGACGACACCCGCCCGACGGTCATCTTCGCCTACACCGTCAAGGGCCACGGGCTCGCCAACGAGGGTCATCCGCAAAACCACTCCTCTCTGCTGACAGAAACCCAGATGACGGACCTCGCGGCCCGCCTGGGAACCGACCTGGACGCCCCGTGGGGCCGCTTCCCGGACGACAGCGCCGAGGCGGAGCTGTGCGCCCGCGCGGCCGAACGACTGCGCCGCACACCACTGCCCGCGCACGAACCGCCGACCGTGCCCGACGACATGGGGCGCACTCCCTCCGGCACCGGCAACACCCAGCAGGCCCTGGGCCGGGTCCTGCTCGACCTCACCCGGCAGGCACCCGGGGCCGCGAGCCGTATCGTCACCGTCAGCCCCGATGTCAGTTCCTCCACCAACCTGGGCGGCTGGATCAACAAGGCGGGCATCTGGTCGGCCACGGAGCGCACCGACTGGTTCGCCGACGACGCCGAGACCATCCTGCACTGGCGGGAGCGGCCCACCGGCCAGCATGTGGAACTGGGGATCGCCGAGACCAACCTGGTGGGACTCCTCGGCGAACTCGGCGCCACCTGGAGCCGCTGGGGACAGCCACTGCTCCCGATCGGCGTCATGTACGACCCCTTCGTCAACCGGGCCCTGGAGCCCTGGTCGTTCGGCATGTACGCGGGTGGCCAGTCCATCCTGGTCGGCACTCCCTCCGGCGTCACCCTCGCCCCCGAGGGCGGCGCCCACCAGTCGATCACCACGCCTTCGCTCGGCATCGAACAACCCGGCTGCGTCAGCTACGAACCCGCCTTCGTCCTGGACACCGAATGGTGCCTGCTCGCATCCCTGAACCAACTCGGCAGACCGTACGGCAGCTCGGCCTACCTGCGGCTGTCCACGCGCCCGGTGGACCAGAGTCTCGCCGCGGTGCCCACCGACCCGGCGGCCCGTGAGCGCCGCCGCCGCCAGGTGGTCGCCGGCGCCTACGCCCTGCGGCGCCACGACACACCCGCGGTGACGATCGTGGCCATGGGCGCCCTCGTCCCCGAGGCTCTCACCGCCGCCGACCGGCTGGCCGCGCTCGGTCTGTCGGCCGATGTCATCTGCGTCACCAGCCCCGACCTGCTCTTCCGCGCGCTCCAGGCCCGCCGTGGGCTGGACGAAGGCCCGCACTGGATCCTCGACCAGGTCTTCCCCGCCGAGCGGGCGACCCCGATGGTGACCGTCCTGGACGGTCACCCGCACACCCTGGCATTCCTCGCCACGGTCAACCGCGTCGCCGCCACCACGCTCGGGGTGAGCCGCTTCGGCCAGTCCGGCACGATCCAGGACGTCTACCGCTACCACGGCATCGACACCGACAGCATCGTCGCAGCGGCCCTCGACCTCACCGACTGACCCCTGCATCCACGCACAGCGGGCCGAGACACTCCGGCGACATCGGAGCGTCTCGGCCCATCGCCCTCGTGGGTGGGGCGTCGGCCAGGCGGGACCCATTGACATCAAGGCCCGACGAGGTGATTCACGAGGTCGCCCACGCCCTCGACGCTGACCCGCACCTCGTCCCCGGCGTGCATGAACACCTGCGGGCTGCGGCCCATGCCGACTCCGGCCGGGGTACCGGTGCTCAGTACATCGCCCGGCTCGAAGCTGAAGTAGTGCGACAGCTGCTCGATCAGTTCAGGGATGCCTGTGATGAGATCGGAGGTGTTCCCCTCCTGCATCCGCCGGCCGTTCAGGGTTGTCGTGATGGTCATGTTCCCGGGGTCGGCGATCTCATCGGCGGTGACCACCGCGGGCCCCATCGGGCAGAAGGTCGGGTACTGCTTGCCCAGCAGCATGTCGGTCCAGGCCCAGCGCCCCTCCTCGGCGGTGGTGGCGCGGACGATCGCGGGAAATCCGTCGCGGGCCGACACATCGTTGATGAGGGTGTATCCGCCGATGTAGTCCATGGCTTCGGCCGCCTTGACGGCATGACAGCTCCGACCGAACACCACGCAGAACTCGCCCTCGAAATCGACCATCTCCGGCGCCTGGGCGGGGATCCGTACCGGTGCCCCGGTGCCGATCACCGAGTTCGGGGACTTCACGAACCACGTGGCCTTCTTCGGTGCCTCCTCACCCATCTCCAGCACATGTGTCCCGTAGTTCGTGCCCGCGGCCACGATCAGCGTGCGCTCACCCAGCGGCGCGAGCAGGGTGACGGGCGGGGGGACCACCCATCCCCGGTCCTCGGCCGGTCCAGGCTCCGCCGTGACCGTCGCCAGCACACTCCGTACGGTGTCCAGATAGCTCGGTCCCCGGCGGAAGACGTCGGCGACGGTCGAGGGTACGGAGACCCCGTGCGCCTCCAGGACCCGCCACAGGTCGATCACCCCTACGCCCGGAAGATCGACGCCCGGGGCGGAATCACCGGAGGGGGCAAGGTAGGTGACCAGACGCATGAAACTCTCCGAAGGATCGGGCGGCACCGGGCCGCCAGGGTGAGTGAGGGGTTGGGTGATGGGTTGCGTGATGGGGACAGCAGGTGGGCCGAACAGCGGGGGAGGGGGTGCGCCCCCTGTGGCAGGAGCCGCACCCCCCGACCCGGCGAAGTGCCCGAGCCCGCCCTTACTTGAAGCTCTCCGGCGGGAACGTGCCCCACTCGTCCGCGGACCTCGGGTCGCCGCCCGACCACCGCATCGGCGAATAGTTCTCGTCGTCAAGGATCGTCTCCTCCTCCGAAGAGAACTCCATGATGTGGCCCACGTGGTCGCGGAAGTAGAGGGCGACATTGTGGCCGGGCCCGTGGCGTACCGGACCCCACAGGATCTCGACGTCGTCGTCCTTGCTCATCGCTTCGAACGCCTCCAGCACGGCCGCGCCGTCCTTGACGGTGAACTGCACGTGGTGCAGCCCGTCGACGTCGGCCTGCGCCAGTGCCAGACAGTGGTAGAGCTTGCTGCCCCGCAGGAACACCATCAGCGGGGAACCGTCCGGCAGTTCGATCCGCGAGGTCTCCATCAGACCGAGTTTCGACGTCGCGTACGCGATCTCGCGGGCCATGTCGGCAGTGCGTACCACGACGTGGTCGGAGGCGATCGGCGCCGGCGCGACAGCCGGACGCCGCGTCGAGGCAGCCACCGGTACGTCCGGTGCGAAGCCGGTCCGGAGTTCGACCGGGTGGCCGGCCGGGGTGGTGAAGCGCAGGGTGGGTCCGGGATGGAAGGGCGAGATGTCGTCGTCGCGGGTGACGGCGATGCCCGCCCGGATCAAGGCCGCCCCGGCCTCCTCAAGCGCCGCGTCGTCGGTGACGATGTAGGAGATGGCCTCCAGACCGCTCGTGCCCGGTGAGTACACGAGCGAGTACGCGTCCGGGCCGTGGCCCGCGAGGTAGTGGCGTCCGTGGTCGTCGTGACCGGCGTGCCGGAAACCGAGGTGCCTGACCGCGAACTCGGCGGAGGCGGCCGGGTCCGGGCTGAACAGGGCGACGTGACCTGTGCGGTGAATGCCCAGGCCCTTCGGCTTCGCGACGGGCTCGCCCGCCTGCGGGATCGGCGACGACGCGGCATGGGTGTCAACAGACATCGTGGTTCTCCAATCATGGGTGCCAGGTGCGTGGTGGGGGTGTGGCGGGCCGCTCAGGCGGTGGTGACCGAGCCGGACTCCAGGACCGAGACGATGGAGGCGAGATCCTCCTCGCCATAGCCCCGCGCGCAGGCTTCCTCGCAGATCTCGCGGGCCACTCCCAGCAGCGGCATCGTCGCGCCCGCCTCGCCCGCGGTGGCCAGGATCGCGTCCATCACCTCGACCATCCCGGCCACGGTCCCCTTCACCGGCCGGAACCGTCCCTCGGCCATCTGGGGCGCCCGTACGTTGAACATCGTCGATGTCGCCGCGGACGGCTTGATCATGTCGATGACCTGCCGGGTGTCCAGACCCACGGCCTTGGCCAGCGCGATGGCCTCGGCGGCGACCGCGGTGTGCACGGCGACCAGCGTGTTGGCGATGAACTTGGTCTTGGAACCCGAGCCGAACGCGCCCGTGTAGACAGCCTCGCCCATGGCGCCGAGTGCGGGACGCACCCGCTCGCACGCCGCCTCGTCGCCGCTGGAGAAGACCACGCCCCGGCGCTCCGCCACCATGGGCGGCGTGCCGCTGACGGGGGAGTCCAGCATGGTGATGCCATGCCGCTCCAGCGTCCTGCGCGCGGCCTCCTTCCGGCTGAGCGCCATGGCGCCGATGTCGACCACGAGCAGGTCGGACCGCCCGGAGGCGAGGATCCCCCGGTCACCGCCGATCACCTCGTCGAGCGCGTCGGCGGAGGTCACACAGGTGTAGATCACGTCAGCGCGTTCGGCCACCTCCTGGGCCGAACCGGCCGCCTTGCCGCCGAGCGCCTCGAAATCTGCCATGGAGCCACGGCGGTAGCCCCAGACGGTGTGACCGTCCGCGATGAGATTTGCCGCGAACGGCAAACCGATCTTGCCCGGGGCTATGAGACCCACGGTGAGTTCGGAGCCTTGTGCTGTCACGGAGATGCCCTCTTACGGTTGGAGAGTGCCGTCAGCGCAGCAGGAAGCTGCGATCCGAGAGGTCGACGGCGAGGTCAATGCGTCCCTGGTGAACCTGCCACTCCGCCACACGGAACGACCGGGCCCCGCTGCTGTGGAACGGATCGGCGGCGGCGAGAGCGGCGGCCTCGCCGGTGCTCGTGGCGCGAACGATCAGCATGCCGCTGTCGCCGGGGCTGCCCGACGCGTCCAGGAACGGCCCCGACATGAAGAGCGCGCCGCCCTTCTCCAGCCCGGTGAGGTAGTCGAGATGCGCCGGGATGTGCCCCGCCAGCTCACCCGGCCGTGGGCCGGCCTCGGAGAAGATCACAAAAAGCTGCTTGTTGAGCGAGCCGGCGGTGTGACTCGACGCCGTCGCCCCACCCGGCGCGGTCATCGCCGCGCGCCCTTCTCGGCGGCCAGCTCCATGATGCGCGGATTGCCGTCGTTCCACAGCAACCCCATCGTCACCGAATCGATCCGCCACCCGGACCCGGCCCCCGACCCGGAACCGGGCTCAGACCCAGCCCCGGACCGTGCCAGGCCGAAGGTGTACGTCCCATGGGTGACGCCGGAGTGGCTCCCACCGGCATTGGCCAGCCGCACCTCCACCCGGGCGTGCACCTCGCAGCTCGCCCGCTCACCGTCGACACGGATGTGCGCCAGCGACAGGAAATGCTGTGAGGCATCGGTGTGCAGGAGGGTGGCCCGCCATCGGGCGGCCAGGTCCTCGCGGTTGAGTTCGGCGGCCGGACGGCCGGTCACCGACTCGTAGTTCCAGACGACGCGGTCGGCCAGCAGACCGACCGCCGCGTCCACGTTCCGGGCGTCCAGCGCGAGGGCGAAGGCCGCGACCGTGTCCTCCACGCGGGCCCGGTCCAGCACATCATCGGCGTGCGGTTGACGGTTCATGGCACCACTCCTCAAATGACCGTCGATGGCGGTCACGTCCGCCGCGGTCACATCTGCCGCGGACACGTCCGCTCCTGATACAGACCCAGCGACTTCAGCACCGGGATGTCGGTGTGGGAGAAGAGGATCGCCGGCTCGTTCTCGGTGTTGATGTGCTCGTGCACCGCCCACCCCGGCACCGCGAAGGTGTCGTGCTCGGACCAGTCGAGCACCGTGCCATCGACGACGGTCCGGCCCCGGCCCCGTACCACGTGGTAGATCGCACTACTGGTGTGCCGGTGCGCCTCGGTGTGTGCCTTGGCCGGCAGCGCCTGGACATAGGCGCCCAGCGTCGGCATGACGGAACCACCGGTGTGCGGGTTGGTGAACTCGAAGATGACCCCGTCGGTCGGCGAACCGGTCCAGTCGTCGAGCGCGGACCTGAGCACCTGCTCGGTCTGGCTCCATGGATAGTTGACGACCGGCGAATACGGCTTGTTCCACGTCTGCCAGGCCGGGTTCAGCCTGCTGGTGCCGTAGAGCCGCTGCGTCGAGTCGGCCGGGCGCAGCTCGTCCTGCACACGGTCGGGTCCGTTGACGAAGAAGTTCGCCCCCAGCTTGTTCACCAGCGGCAGGTCGAGCCCGTCCATCCACACCACCGGCTCTTCGGTGAAGTTGCCGTGATCGTGCCAGGCCCACGACGGGGTGAGGACGACATCACCCGGATGCATGTGTGCCCGCTCGCCGTCCACCGCCGTGTAGGCGCCCGAACCCTCGATGATGAACCGGAACGCCGCAGCCGCGTGCTTGTGCATCGGCGCGATCTCGCCCGGCAGCACCAACTGGATGCCCGCGTAGATGTTGTCGGCGGTCTCCACCTCGGGTGCCAGTCCCGGGTTGATCAGCATCAGGACACGCCTCTCGGCGTCCTCGGCGCTGATCAGCTCACCCGCGGTCATCAGTTGCCCGCGGACGTCCGGGTAGCGCCAGACGTACGGCACCGCCCTGCTCTGCGGCTCGGCCGGCAGCAGCCTCGGGTCGGTGTTGCGCCACAGCGGGACGACATGCAGCGAATCGAGGCCGGCGTAGTACTGCTCGGCACGCGTCCCGACCGCTTCGCCGGACGCGCTCGGCGCTTCACTGATCTGCGTCATGCGTTCTCCTACGGGTACTTGCCCTGTCTTCGATGCCGGTGCCACGGCGGTCACCAGCCGCGCTCGACGACCGGCAGGCTCAGTTCGCCCAGCCCGTCGATCTCGGCCCGCACCACATCGCCGACCTCGATCGGTCCGACCCCTTCGGGAGTTCCGGTCGCGTAGAGGTCACCGGGGCGCAGTGTCACGACGTTGCTCGCCTGCTCGATCAGCTCGCCGATTCCCACGATCAGGTCACGGGTGTTGGCCTGCTGCCGGAGTTCGTCATTGACCCACAGCCGCAGGCCGAGGTTCCCTGGATCGGCCACCTCATCAGCGGTGACGAGGAACGGGCCGATCGGCGTGAAGGTCTCGAACGACTTGCGCAGGGTCCGTTCCTCCTGCCGTACGCCTTCCGTGCGCAGGGTCAGGTCGAGCAGGATGACGTAGCCGAAGATGTGGTCGGCCACCTGCTCGGCCGGGATACCACGAGCGGTCCTGCCGATGACCACCCCCAGTTCCACCTCGTGGTGAAAGGCCCGGCCCGGTAGCGCGGGCAGCTCGATCGGGTCGGCCGGGCCGGAGATCGAGCCGGCGGCCTTGACGAAGAACCCGACCTCACGCGGCGACCGGAGCGCCTGCTCGCTGGTCGGCCGATAGCGCGACGTGGTCATCTCGGCGACGTGGGCGTGGTAGTTCGCCGGCGCCGCCAGCAACTGGCCCGGACGCGGGAGCGGCGGCAGCAGCGTGACATCGGCCAGTGCCTGGGTCGGCGCCGACGCCAGCGCCGCACGCAGTGGCTCGCGCAGTTCGTCGAAGTGCTCGATCAGTTCATTGATCACATACGGGGTACCGTGCCACCGGCTGTCCACGACATCGGTGATGTCGGCCACCGAGGTGCCGTCGACTATGCCGATGCG
Source organism: Streptomyces sp. NPDC059477 (assembly GCF_042749375.1). Lineage (NCBI taxonomy): Bacteria > Bacillati > Actinomycetota > Actinomycetes > Kitasatosporales > Streptomycetaceae > Streptomyces > Streptomyces sp. NPDC059477. Next base: position 119,039 of record NZ_JBHYUG010000008.1, read on the forward strand.
GTAGTGGTCGAAGAGTGCGATACGCATGGGGAGGGTGATCCTTCGTGTGTCGTGGTGAGGCCCGAGGCGCCGGTCCGGCGCGTGACACGCGGGGCGGTCAGTGGTCGCCGCCGGCTCCCGGCGGAGGGGGCGGCGCCCAGCCAGGGGTGACACCGGCCGCCTCCAGCAGCCCGGTGGCGGCGGACGCGGCCCGTCGGCCGAGGTCGCGCGCATCCACGCCGACGAGTGCGCCGTCGCGCTTGACGGCCCTGCCCGCGACGAAGACGGTGTCGACGGTTCCCCGGCCCGCGTGGTGCACGAGGGAGGCGACCGGGTCGAGCACGGGGGCCATGGAGATGTGATCGGTGCGGATCATGACGATGTCGGCCTGCTTGCCCGGTGCCAGGCTGCCGATGACATCGTCCATCCCGAGCGCGCGGGCACCTTCGATGGTCGCGAATTCGAGGACGTCACGGGCGGAGAGATCCAGCCGCCAGGGGTTGACCCCGTTCTCCAGCGAACGCTGGTTGGCCATGCCCCGAGGTACGGCCAGCGCGAAACGCATCGCCGTGAACGGGTCGCCGCCGACGGCCATACAGGTGTCGATGCCGATGTTCGGTCTGATGCCCGCGCGAAGCAGCGCGCCGATGGGCGGCCAGCCGTGCCCCATCGCGGACTCGTCCTCGGGCGTGACCGAGACGGACACGCCCGCGTCGGCCATCAGCCGGAACTCCTCCTCGGTGAGCAGGTTGCAGTGGCCGAAGATCAGGTCGTCACCGAGCAGGCCCTCCTTGTGCAGCCGGACCACGGTGGGCCGCATGTCCTGGGCGAGGACGGCCATGCCGATATGGGTGTTGATCCGCAGGCCCAGTTCGCGGGCCAGCCGGAAATCGGACCGTACGACGTCCATCGTCGACGAGTCCGGCCCGCGCACCGCGAAACCCATGGTGACCAGCCCGGAGTCCGACGCGAAGTACTGGTCGCGGACCCGCCGGATCTCCCTTTCGTCGCTCAGGGTGGTGCTCTTGAACGGCGGCGAAAGGATCTCCAGTTGCTCGGCCATGGACCCGCCATAGCCGAACATCGCCCGGATACCGCTGTCCCGCAGCGCACGCACGGCCTCATCCGTGTGGTCGGGCGAGGACTGATTGTGCGAGTAGTCGAAGACAGTGGTGACCCCGGAATCCAGGGCGTCGTAGGCACCCAGCGTCGTGCCCAGGGCCATGTGCTCCGGCGTCATGCGCGGCCCCAGCATGCCGAACATCGCCGTGAAGTACTGGAACAGCGACCAGTCGGTGCCCAGTCCTCGCATGAGTGCCTGGAAGAGATGCCGATGGGAGTCGATGAAGCCGGGAATCACCAGGTGATGCGAGGCGTCGATCACGGCGGCGCCCTCGGCGATGTCCAGGCGGGGACCGATGGCGACGATCCTGCCGTCCTCGACGAGCACATCACCGACCAGGTCACCCACGGTCGGATCCATCGACACGATCTGGCCGCCACGGAGAAGGAGACGGTCCGGCACAGCAACCTCGATTCTGTGGACAAGGGATTGCCTGCGGGAAACACCCCGGTGCGCGACGCGCTTCGGCCGGACAGAGCCGGTCGGTGGGCGAAGTGGCCCGGGTCACAGATTTAACCCGCTTGTCATGTGCCTCTGCTACGGCTCTTCGACCCGCTCGGAACGCGACATTCGACGTAGGTCCCCCACTGCCCGACCTGAGGGCCCAGGTCTCATCGGACATGGGCACGTAGGTCTCCGCGGACATGACCGCCCAGCGCTCCCGGACATGAACGCCCAGCGCTCCCGAGCCGTGCGCCGAGCACAGTCAGTGACTGGCGCGGGGGCTCAGCCCTTCCTCGATCGCCCACAGGGCCGCCTGGGTGCGCGAGGCGAAACCCAGCTTGTTCAGCACCTTGCTGACATGTGTCCGGGCGGTGCGCTCACTGATCACCAGGGTCTCCGCGATGCCCCGATTGGACTTGCCCTGCGCGACCAGGGCGAGAACCTCGCGCTCTCTGGCCGTGAGCGCGGTGACGCTGCGCTGAGCGGTGCTCATGGACTGGGTCAGCTTGCGGGCGACCGCGGGGGCGAGATACGACCCGCCTCGATACGCCGTGCGCACGGCGGCGGCCACCTCGTCCGCCACGGCGTCCTTGAGGACATAGCCGGACGCCCCCGCTTCCAGCGCGGCACGCACCCGCTCGGCCTCGCTGAAACTGGTCATCGCGACGACCTCGACGGCCGGATAGAGCCGCTTCAGCTCACGTGTGGCGCTCACCCCGTCGAGTCCGGGCATCACGAGATCCATCAGCACCACATGGGGCAGGTCGCTCCGTGCCGCCCGGTGCTCGAACGCGTCGAGCACGGCCTGGCCGTCCGCCGCTTCTCCGACGACCTCGATGTCGTCGAGCATGTCGAAGAAGGCGTGTATCCCGCTGCGCACCACCGCGTGGTCGTCGGCGAGGAAGACTCGGACCGGTGCCGTCGGGTCACTCTCGCGCATTCCCACCGTCCTGCTCCGCACCACTGCGATGACCGGCCTGGAGGTCCACCTTCCACAGCCTCCTCGCCGGAGAGAGAAGGCCGGGCAGATAGGCCCGGACCACCGACCCCGCGGGCGAACTCCGGATGCGCAACCGGCCTCCGAGCCGCTCGGTCCGTTCACGCATGCTCTCCAGACCCAGATGTCCGGGATGCGGAGTGCCGGGGTCGAACCCGGCGCCATCGTCGCACACCTCCACCACCAGGGCACCCTTGTCCTGCGGAGGTACGGCGATCCGGATCTCCACACGCTTCGGGCGGGCATGCCGGACGCTGTTGTTGAGCGCCTCCTGGATCACCCGGAAGATCTCGGTCTCCGTCTCCTGACTCAACGGCAGACGGCGCTCGGGACCCTCGACACGGATGTCCAGCTCCTCCATGGCGGCCACCGACCGGGCATGCTCACTGACCGCGTCCACCAGGCCGCCCTCGTGCAGGGTGCCCGGCCGGAGCTGGAAGATCAGCGCCCTCATGTCGACCAGTATCTGTTCGGTCAGCGCGCGCAGGGTGCTGAGTCCGCGCGCGACCTGCTGCCCCGGATCATGGCCCGCCCGCTCGGCCGCCAACTGCACGGCACGGGTGTGCAGGGTCATCGAGAACAGTGCCTGCGACACCGAGTCATGCAGCTCACGGGCCAGCCGGTGCCGTTCCTCCAGGGCCGCCCTGCCCTCCTGCTCGGCGAACAGCCGCGCGTTGTCGACCGCCACCGCCGCCTGGTCGGCCATCGCGGTCAGGAACTCCACGTCCGCGTCGCTCGGATCCAGGCCCTCGGTGTAGAACGCGGTGAGCACGCCCAACTGCCGGTCGCGCACGACCAGAGGTGCTGCCGCCAGAGCCACCCAGCGGGCGTCCCGCCGCAGATCGGTCATCGGCCCGAACCGGCTGTCCTCGTCGATGATCCGCGCCAGATCTCGCTGCACCACGGGGCGCCGGGAGGTGAACGCCCGCAACGTGACCAGCGGAGCGCCGAGATCGAGCGTCGCGGCCAGCTGCTGCACATAGGCGTCGCCATGGCCGGCCGCTCCCACCATGCGCAGCAGGTTCGTGTCCGGGTCGATCAGGATGATCGAGCAGGCCCCGATGCTGCTCGCCTCCACCACCTCGGCGGCCACCTTGTCCAGGACGGTCTGGACCGACCCCGCCCCGGCCAGGCTGGACGCCGTCCGCGCGAAGGCCGCGAGCCGACGCTCCTGCCATCGGGTCCCGGTCACGTCCCGGAACGTCACCGCCGTCAGGGCGCGGCCCCCGGAGTCGACCGGGACCCGCGCGTACTCCACCTCGCGCTGAGTCCCGTCGGCGACGGAAAGGGTGGTGACCCGCCCACGTCCCTGGGCCGGCTCGGCCCCAGGGCCCGGGTCCGGCTCGCCGAACCGCAAGGGGCGTGACAGGAGCGCCGCACGCGGCTCGCCGAGAATCCGGCATCCGGCGTCGTTGACGTACACGCACCGCTGATGACCGTCCAGCACCACGATGCCGTCGCGGGATGTGTCGAGCAGGGTCGTCAGGACGGCGGTGTCCAGGTCCGGGGATTCCCGTGGCGCGCCTTCGTCCCGGCACGGAGGAACGGATCCCGTGCTCTGAGCATCGACCATCGCAGGCACCTCCACGAGCAGTGCGACATGTCAAAGCTACAGGTCCGATGGTCCGGAGCCGGGTCCGGCGGCGCTCGCGGGGGTGGGCCCCGCGTGTCAGACGCCGATCGCGGTGACCAGGAGGTCACCGGGGATGCCCGCCTTGTCGGGGGCGTAGTAGTCCTTGATCCCCTCAAGCCAGGTGACCGCCGCGATGCGGTCCTCGGCGGTGGGTTCGAAGGCGTCGAAGAGGACGTCGATGTTGGAGGGCCGGAAACCGATCGCGATCATGAGGGCGGTGAAGTCGCCGCGTTCGACGAGTCCGTCGCCGTCGGCGTCACCGAGTGCGACAAGGGCCTCGGCGAATCCGGTGATCGCCGCGTCGAAACGCTCGGGTGACAGCACGCACGCGGTGAACTCGTCGAAGCTGATCACCCCGTCACCATTGGTGTCGAGGCCGGTGAGCAGGGCCGTCCAGTACCCCTCGAAGGCCGCTCGCATCGTGTCCTTGGCGGCCTGCTCGGCCAGGGGCGCCGCGACGGCGACACGATCGCTCATCAGCGTGAAGTCCTCGGCGTCCAGAACCCCGTTGCCGTTCGCGTCGAACAGCGAGAAGACGAGCGTGACCCTCTGAATGGCCTCCGTGCGCATGACTCTGCCACCTTTCTCCCTCATGGCCGCAACCGCTTCACGGCCCGTCAGTGACTGCCCCCGCGGCCCGCACGCACACGCGCACAAGTCACAACTAGCCCGATCGTGGGAAACATGGCCATCTCGCGGCGGGGCAGCGCCGGATGTGCGGCAGCCCGTGCGGGACACGCAGACGGCGAGAAGCCCGCCCGCCGACGTGTCGAGAAGCCCCATACGACGTGTCGAGAAGCCCCCCCCCACGACTGTCGAGAAAACCCCCGCGACGTGTCGAGACAGCCCCCGACGACCTGCCGAGGACCCCCGCCTACGACGCAAGCGCCGACGACTCCTGCGCGGAGTCGAGCCGGTCCGCGACGGCGAGCAGCAACTGAGCCGTGTGCCGGATGTGGTCGCACAGCGCCGCGGCAGCAGCCTGGGGATCCCGGGCGAGCGCGGCGTCCAGCAGGGCGCGGTGCTCGGCCCCGAGATCCCGGCCGGGCTCGTCACCCAGCGGCTGGGACCAGCGGCGGTACAGTTCGGCCTCGTCGCGGAGCCCGAGGGCGAGCTGGAGGAGGCGCCGGTTGCCGCAGCCGCTCAGCAGGGCCTCGTGGAAGGCGGCGTGGGCGGCGGACCAGTCGTCGTCGACGCGGCTGTCGTCGTCGGCGGCGGTGTAGGGCGTGCGCTCCAGTGTGTGGTGGGCGGCGACGAGCGCGGACTCCCAGGCGAGATCCCCCTCGGTCACGGAGCGCCGCAGCACGAGCACCTCCAGTTCCGCGCGCGCCTCGGTCAGCTCTGTGAGGGTGCCCCGGGAGAGCGGGGTCACCATGAAGCCCTGGTGGGGCTCGGACCGGACGAGGCCCTGTTCGGCGAGGCGTACGAGGGCCTCCCGCAGCACGCTCACGCTGACGTCGTAGCGCGCGCTGAGCACCGGGAACTTCAGCCGGGTACCCGGCAGCAGCCGTCCGCTGAGGATGTCCGCCCGCAGCCGGGCCCGTACGTCGTCGCTCAGAGTCTGTTTTCCGCCCGTGGCCGCCATGCCCGGCAGGGTAACCGAGGATCGAATGACCGGCAAACTTTCGAAAGTGTATTGACCTCTCGAATCTCCGGGGTTACAACGGTGAACATGTTCCCCGGCGACCGAGCCGAGGACGAACCGCCCACGGAGCGTGTGCATGCGTATCGCCAATGTGTCCGGCCGGTCGGCGCTGCTGACCGACGGCGGCTGGGCCGACATCGAACGGGCCAGCCGCGGACTGTTCCCCGCCGACCCGCAACGGCTCTACGAGCGCTGGGACGAATTCCGCCGCTGGTCGGCGCAGGCCCGGCCGGACGCCGATGTGGTGCCCACCGAGTCCACCCTGGGCTCTCCCGCGCCCCACCCGCGCCAGCTGCTCGCGATCGGCCTGAACTACCGCGACCACGCACAGGAGTCGGGCTTCGCCCTGCCCGAACACCCCCCGGTGTTCACCAAGTTCACCTCCTCGATCACCGGCCCGTACGGCGACATCACCCTGCCCGACGGAAACGTCGACTGGGAGGTGGAACTGGTCGTCGTCGTCGGACGGCACGCCTGGCGGGTGAGCGAGGAGCGGGCCTGGGAGTACGTCGCCGGACTGACCGTCGGACAGGATCTGTCCGAGCGCGACCTCCAGCTCTCGGGGCCGGCGCCGCAGTTCAGCCTCGGTAAGTCGCATCCTGGGTTCGGCCCCATGGGCCCTTGGCTGGTCACCCCCGATGAGCTGGACGACCCCGACGACCTGGAGCTGGGCTGTGCCATCGGTGGCGAGGAGATGCAGAAGGGCCGCACCGCCGACCTGCTCTTCCCCGTCTCGGCGCTGATCGCCCGCCTCTCGGCCGTGCTGCCGCTGCTGCCCGGAGACGTGATCTTCACCGGCACCCCGGCCGGGGTGGGCCTCGGCCGCCGTCCCCAGCGCTTCCTCGCCGACGGTGATGAGCTGGTCAGCTATGTCGAGGGCATCGGCGAGATGCGGCACCGCCTGGTGCGGGACACCGGGAACGCCCGTTGACCGGGAATGCCGCGGACGTCTGACCTGTTACATTCATGCGCATTCAACAAGATCGGGCGAGTCGCCCCACCCGGTCCCCCACCCCACCCGGTCCCACTGCCTCCACCCGGTTTTCCACCCCACCCGGTCCCACTGCCCCCACCCGGTCCCCCACCCCCAGGACACCGCGCACCCCGTTCCGGAGCGTCGCGGCGCATGTTCCGAGCCCCCTTCAGCCATCCACAAGGAGTGTGGAACGATGCCGCTCCACCGGCTCAACTCACTGGTCATCGGAGTTCCCGACGTCGCCGCGACGACGGCCTACTACTCCGACTTCGGCCTGACCCAGGACACCGAGGGGTGGTTCGCCACCCGGGACGGCGGCCGGCAGCTGAAGATCGTGCCCGCGCCCACCCGCCGTCTGATCGAGGTCAGCATCGGCGTCGACGACTCCGACGACCTCGACCGCATCGCCCGCAGCCTCACCCGGCTCGACCTCCCGGCGCACCGTGAGGGGGACACCCTGACCGCCGAGGAACCCATCGCCGGTTTCCGCGCGGTGATCCGCGTCGCCGACCGGATCGCGCAGGCCCCGGAGCCGCCGACGCCGTACAACGGTCCCGGACGCGTCGAGCGCGGCCCGGGCCGGGCTCCCGGCCTGCTGCGGCAGCACCAGGTCCGGCCGCGCAAGCTCGGACATGTCGTGGGCGGCGCGACCCACCACCAAACCACCAAGCGGTTGTTCAACGAACGCAACGGGGTACCGACCAGCGACGAAAAAAAAGGGCCCGGCGCCGTCATGGGCAGCGACACCCACCAACACAACGACCTGGTCCTCGACGCCCCCGTGAACTTCCTGCACCACACCTCCTGGCAGGTCGAGGACATCGACGAGGTGGGCAGGGGAGCCTTCGCCATGCTGGCGGAGCATCCGGAGCGGCATGTGTGGGGCCTGGGCCGGCACCACGCCGGGTCGAACTTCTTCTGGTACCTCAAGGACCCGGCCGGCAATTTCTCCGAGTACTACTCCGACATGGACACCATCCTCGACGACCAGCTCTGGACGCCCGAGGACCTCGAAGGAGCCAAGGGCCTCTTCAACTGGGGCCCGCCACCGCCCCCGTCCTTCCTGCGCCCCGACGACCTGGCCGAGCTGATGACCGGCGCGCACCACTCCCCGTGACCGCCACGAGACCCACCCCGCCCGCCGCCCGAGGAGAGGCCGAACCGCCCATGCGCACCCTTGAGACCGACGTACTCGTCGTCGGCGCCGGACCCGCCGGTCTGACCGCCGCCGCGCTCCTGGCCCGGTCCGGCGTCGACGCCGTCACCGTGTCCCGCCACCCCGGCACCGCGCACACCCCCCGCGCCCACATCACCAACCAGCGCGCCATGGAGGTCTTCCGCGACCTGGGTGTCGAGGAACGCGTCCGGGCGGTCGCCACTCCCGCCGACCTGATGGGTGACAACGTCTGGGCCACCAGCTTCGCCGGACAGGAACTCGCCCGCATGAAGGCATGGGGCGACGGCATCGCCCGCAAGGCCGACTACGAAGCGGCCAGTCCCTGCGCCATGGGCAACGTCGGTCAGCACCTGCTGGAGCCGATCCTCCTGGACGCCGCACGGGAGCAGGGCGCCGACATCCGGTTCTCCACCGAGCTGCTGGACATCACCCAGGACGCGGACGCCGTCCACGGCACGGTCCGCGACCGCGCCACCGGCGAGGAGTACCGCGTCAGGGCGCGGTACGCGATCGGCGCGGACGGCGGACGCAGTACGGTCGCCGAGCGGCTCGGCGTCCCCATGGAGGGCGAGACCGGCCTGGGCCACGCCGTCAATGTCTGGCTGGAGGCCGACCTCACCAAGTACCGGGCGCACCGCCCCGGCACACTCTTCTTCACCGTTCAGCCCGGCAAGGAGTTCTGGCTCGGAGCCGGCACGTACATCTGTGTCAAACCCTGGACCGAATGGGTGCTGATCGTGATGTACGACCCCGCGGTGGAACAGATCGACCTGAGCGAGGCGGCCATGCTGGAGCGCGCCCGCGCCACCATAGGCGACCCCGGCATCCAGGTACGCATCAAGGACATCAGCCAGTGGCAGATGAACCACGTCCTCGCCACCCGGTACCGCACCGGGCGGGTGTTCCTCGTCGGTGACGCCGCTCACCGCCACCCTCCGGCCAATGGCCTGGGCAGCAATACGTCCGTGCAGGATTCGTACAATCTGGCCTGGAAGATCGCCCTGGCCGTACACGGCCGGGCCGGCGACGGACTGCTGGACACCTACCACGACGAACGGCACCCGGTCGGCAGACAGGTCGTGGACCGGGCGATGGAGAGCGTCGCCCTCGCCGGGAAGATCCCCGCCGCGCTCGGTGTCCGCGCGGGCCAGAGCGACGAGGAGGGCGCGGACGCCCTCGCGGAGTACTTCGCCCCCACACGGGAGGGCCGGGCCCGGCGCCGCGAGGTCGCCGCCGCCCTGGCGGAGAACGACTACCACTTCAACGCCCATGGTGTGGAACTGGGCCAGCACTACCGCTCCGGCGCGGTCGTCCCCGACGGCACCGAGCATCCGCCGCACACCCGGGACCCCCAGCTCTTCCACCGCCCCACCACCCACCCCGGCGCGAGTCTGCCGCACGCCTGGCTCGAACACGACGGCACCCGGCTGTCCACCCTCGATCTCGTCGGCCGCGACCGCTTCACCCTGCTCACGGGCATCGGCGGAGCACCCTGGCTGCCCGCCGCCGAAAAGGCCGCCGCGGAACTGGGAGTGGAGATCGTCGCCCACTCGGTGGGCCGCGGCCAGCTCTACGACGACGTCTACGGCGACTGGGCCCGCCTGCGCGAAGTGGCCGACGACGGCTGCCTGTTGATCCGCCCGGACCGGCACATCGCCTGGCGATCCGACCACCTCACCGACGACCCCGTACACGCCGTCCACCACGCCATGCGCCGCGTACTGGCATGGGACTGACCGCCCCCCCGACTGTCCGCCCCGGGCCGCTCTGCCCTGGACCGACCGCCCGGGGCCGACCGCTCACAAGGAGAACCCACCATGGACACCGGCCTGCTCCTCCTGCGTCTGCTGCTCGGCGGCCTGCTCCTCGGCCATGGCGCGCAGAAGATGTTCGGGTGGTTCGGGGGCCACGGCCCCCAGGGAACCGCCCCCGTCTTCGAGACCTGGGGCTTTTGCCCGGGCAAGCCCCTCGTCCTTCTCGCCGCGGCCTGCGAGATGACCGCGGCACTGTCCCTGTTCCTGGGACTGCTGTTCCCGCTGGGCACGGCCATCGCCCTGGGCACCATGCTCGCCGCGGGCTCGGTCAACGCCTCCCACGGCCTGTGGGCACAGGCCGGAGGTTTCGAGATCCCCCTGGTCTACGGCGTCATGGCGGCGGCGCTCGCCTTCACCGGACCGGGCCAGTGGTCGCTGGACCACGCCCTCGGCCGGGACGAACTGGCGGGCACCGGCTGGGGCTCCGCGGCCCTCGCCCTGGGCCTGGTCACCGGCCTCCTCGCCGTCGCCCACGCCCGACACAACCGCCCACGACCCCAGTGACCGTCCGCAACACCGCTCACAGGCCCAACACATCCGACGCCGGAGAAAGCAGAAGGACCATCATGGTTTCAGCAGGCAGTCATGTCGTCGTCATCGGCGGCACCAAAGGACTGGGATACGAATTCGCCCGCACCGTGGTGAAACGCGGCGCCCGCGTCACCATCACGGGCCGGGACGGCACCGCGGCCAAGGCCCGCGCACAGGAACTCGGCGACCTCGCCACGGGTGCCGCGTGCGAACTCGCGGACCGGGACTCGATCCGCGACCTCTTCGCCGGTATCGACGTCGTCGATCACCTGGTGCTCGCGGCACTGGACCGCGACCACAACACCATCACCGACTTCAGGCCCGATGACTGTGCCCGCACCCTGCTGATGAAGACGGTCGGCTACGCCACCGCCGTACACGAAGCGCTGCCGAAGTTCTCCCCCGACGGCTCGGTCGTGATGTTCAGCGGCCTGTCCATGTGGCGGCCGGTGCCCGGCTCGACCACCATCTCGATGGCGAACGCGGGCATCATCGGACTGGTCAACTCACTCGCGGTGGAGGTCCCGCCGGTCCGCGTGAACGCCGTCACCCCCGGGATCGTCACCGGGACCGCCGCGGTCGACGCCGCCGACGGTGTACGCGCCGAGTGGTACGAGGCGATGCGGCAACGCACCCCCGCGAAGCGGCTGCCGACCGCCGATGACATCTCCGCGGCGGTCATGTTCCTGCTGGAGTGTCCGGGCGTGAACGCGACGAACGTGGTGGTCGACGCGGGGATGCACCTCGTCTGAGGTTCCGCACGGGAAACCCCTGTGTGTCCGCTCGTCCACCTCTGCCATCATCCCGGAATGGCGCACACTCTGGAATCGCTCGTCCTCCGGCACACCCACCGCCTTCCTTCTCCCAAAGGGTCGGCCGGGGACGGAGCCGCCGCCGCGCGGCAGTTCGACGTGGCGCTGACGTCCGTGGGGTTCAAGCTGTCGGCGGAGTTGCTGGAGCGGCTGTCGGGACTGTCGCGGGCCGCGGTCGTGCACACCGCCGCACGGACGCTGCGCACGGTGCGGGAGATGGTGGGCGACCATGTCCGGCACAACGCGTACTTCATCGACTTCCCGGCGAATGTGCCGGACACCGAGGAGTTCTGGACGCGGTGTGTGACGAAGGCGCTCCGTGACGACACCTCGCGCGAGAACGTGCTGACCCAGCTGGCCCACGGCGTGCTGGACCTGCTCAGCCTGCCCGCGTACGGCCGCTACCAGCACACCTACGAGGAACTGCTCGCGGCGCAGGACGAGCTGATCGCCTCGGCGGGCGACCGGGTGACGGTCCTGCACCTGGGGCGCGACCTGGACACCGAACTGACGGAGCTGTACCTGTCCCTGGCGGGCAGCACGACACCGCTGGGCGGGGATCACCTGCTCGACCTCAGGACCCTCGCCGGACGGTGTGTGCTCGGCCCTCACCCGGAGCCGATCCCGGTCCGGGAGAACCGGGCGGTCGTCAACGAGGCCCGCCTCGCCCTCGGCGCGGACCTCCTGCTGGACACCGTCACCGATGTGCTCCGGCTGGCCTGCGCGCTGTCGGGCGGTGATGTGACGCTGCGGGAGCCGACCCGGTTCAGGGCGCTGCCGCGACCGGCCCGCCGCGCGCTGCTCGCGGGTCTCGACGCCGTGGTCGCGGCGAACCCCGCCAAGCTGGCCGATGTGCACGCGCACCGCGAGGCATTCAAGCGGCTCGGTGAGCGTCTCCACCCGCACGAGTACCCGCGCTGGCCGCACGCCGCCGATGTGTTCGCGGTGGCGCGGGGCGAGAAGGAGGCACGGTCCTTCGACAGCCGGGTCGCGATGCTGCTGGACGAGTCCGACGTCCCCGGCGCGGTGCGGCTGCTCGCCTCCGCACCCGGCAAGCTGTTCCGCGCCCTGGACCATCTGCTGCGCATCGCCGCGGACCAGGGGGAGCGGGACGCGGTGCTGGCCGCCGCGGTACGGGTCGCTCCCCAGGTCTCCGGCCGGGTCGTGCTGTCGCTCCGCGAGCACCTCGGCAACCGGCGGCGGGACACCGGCCGGCCCCGGGTCTTCGTCAACCGCAGCGGCCGGGGCTGGGTCACCCCCGATGTCCGGCCGCCCGTCCCCGCCGCCGACCGCGACCGCCTGATCGCCGCCCTCGACGCCGAGATACGCGCCAGGCTCCCCGCACCGGCCCGGCTGCTGCTCGACGCCGACATCCTCGACGTGGCGCTGCCGCTCAGCGGCCGGGCGACCACGGGCGGGCTCGGCGTACTGCCCCGGGGCTCACTCTCGGCGGTCGGCGGCGAACACCTGCGCTTCTTCGTGTACTGGAAGGAGACCGAGGCCCGGACCGACTACGACCTCTCCGCGCTGCTCCTCCACGCCGACTACAGCACCGACTCCTGGCTCTCCTACACCAGGCTCGAAGGGATCGGAGGGGTGCACTCGGGCGATGTCACCGAGGCGCCCGACGGGGCCACGGAGTTCATCGACCTGTCCCTGCGCCGGGTGACCGGCGCGTTCATCGTCCCGCAGGTCAACATCTACCACGGCGAGGGCTTCGAGAAGGTCGAGGAGTCGTTCTTCGGTTTCATGCTGCGCGACGCCGAGCAGAAGGGCCGACCCTTCGAGCCGCGCACCGTGCGGGCGAAATCGGAGCTGCGCGGAGCGGGCCGGGTGGCCCTGCCCCTGGTGTTCCGGCGCGAGAACGACGGCCGGTGGCGCGCGAAGTGGCTGCACCTGTACCTGAAGGGCATCTCGTCGGCCAACCGCGTCGAGGACAACCGGCTGTCGGTGTCGAAGGTGGTGCGCGCCGTCGTGGAGCGCGAGTCTCTGACGGTGCGGTACCTGACCGACCTGATGTCCGGCGACACCACGGCCGAGCAGTGGCGGGCCGGAGACCCGATTCCCGAGGAGCCGGTGACGTACATCGGGCTCGAACGCCCCGAGGGCCTGCACCCGGACTCCCAGGTCATCATCCTCGGAAATCTGCGCGACCTGATACCTGGCTGAGTGCTAGCGTTGCCCGCGGTGAGGCCATGAAGGGGCTTCCTTCTCCATTCACTCTCAGAATCCAAGCTCCTTCGCTTTCCTCGCCTTCGAAGCGGCTCCGGGCGGCGCCCGCGCTCACGCGCGAGCGTCGCCCGAGTTGATGTCGGGGGCTGGTGCGGGGCGGCCGAGCCGGCGGTGCCGTTCGCCGAGGAGGTCACCGACCCCTAGCGCTGCGACCTGCTTCCGGGCGCCCCGCCCCCCGGACGGCCGTCGTGGGGAGCCCGCCGCAGGCAGTGCGCATAGGCTCGATGCACACTGCCGGTGAACTGGAGGTCTTCATGCTGGCGTCGTGGTACGACCAGTGGGGACCGGCCGCCGAGGTGCTCACCGTCGGGGAGCTTCCCGACCCCGAGCCCGGCCCCGGCGAGGTACGGGTCCGGGTGCGGGTGTCCGGGGTCAACCCGGGGGACACCAAGAAGCGCAGCGGCTGGATGAGCACCTCCATGCCGTTTCCCCGGGTGATCCCGCACAGCGACGCCGCCGGAGTGCTGGACGCGGTCGGCGACGGCGTCGACAGCAGCCGGATCGGGCAGCGGGTGTGGGTGCACGGCGCGCAGTCCTACCGGCCGTTCGGCACCGCCGCCCAGTACACCGTCGTCCCCCAGGACCTGGCCGTACCTCTGCCCGGACACCTCTCCGACGACCTCGGGGCGAGCCTGGGGATCCCCGGCATCACCGCCCACCGCGCGGTGTTCGCCGACGGCCCGGTCGACGGCGCCACCGTCCTCGTCCAGGGAGTCCTCGGATCGGTCGGATCCCTCGCCGCCCAGCTCGCCCGCTGGGGCGGTGCCACCGTCATCGGTACCGTCACCCGCTCCGCCGACCTCGACCGCGTGGACCCCGCCGTCGTCTCCCACACCGTCGCCCTCGATCAGGACGACCCCGCGGGGTCCCTCCGCGCCCACGTCCCGGACGGAGTCGATCGCATCATCGAGGTGGCCTTCTCCGACAACGCCGACCTCGACGCCGCCGTCATCGCCGGCAACGGGGTCATCGCCTGCTACGCCACCCGTGACGGCCGCCCTCGGCTCCCCTTCTGGGAGCTGCTCTTCGCCAATGTCACCCTCCGGCTGCTGGGCAGCGACGACTTTCCCGCCCGGGCGAGGAGCCAGGCGGCCCGCGACCTGACCGCAGCCGCCGCCGTCGGCGACCTGCACATCGATATCGCCGCCCGCTATCCGCTCCGGGACATCGCCCAGGCCCATGACCGGGTCGACGCGGGCAGCCGGGGTCGGGTCCTGGTCACGCTCCCGGACTAGGCTCCCTCCGGTCCCACCCGCCTCACGGCGTCGCGAAGGGCGAACCGTCGGTGGCGAGGGCGGCGTCCAGTCTCGCCGGATTGAGGACATGGTCGCGGACGAGGTACGCGGCCCCGGCGATACCGGCCCGGGACTTGTACTTGGTGGGCACGATCTGCAACTGGCGGGTGGCGAGCGGAAGTGAGCGCTGGTAGACGACCTCACGGACGCCCGCCATCAGATGGTCCCCGGTGGTGCCGAGGATGCCGCCCAGGACGATCACATCGGGATTGAGCAGGCTGGTGGCGTAGGCGACCGCTTCCCCGAGGACGCGTCCGGCGGCCCGGAGAGCGGTGACAGCCCCGCTGTCGCCGCTCTTCACCTGGTCGACGACGTCCCGTGCGTCATGGCTGTTGTCCTTGTGCCGGCCGCGCGCGTCACGGGCGAGGGCCCAGCCGCCGACGAGTGACTCCAGGCAGCCCCGGTTCCCGCAACGGCACTGCGGATCACCGAAGCCGTTGATGCGGGCGTGGCCGATGTCGCCCGCCGCGCCCTGGGCGCCGCGATTGACCCGGCCGTCTATGACCATCCCGCTGCCGACCCCGGTCCCGGCCTTGATGTACAGCAGGTGCCGCTGGTCGTGCCAGAAGCGCCGGTGCTCGGCGAGGGTCAGCACATTGACGTCGTTGTCGATCAGGATGGGGACCTGCCAGGTCCGGCGCAGGTGCCCACGAATGTCGTAGTCGTCCCAGCCGGACATGATCGACCAGCCGAGCACCTTGCCCGCCTCGTAGTCGACGGGCGCGGGGAGCCCGAATCCGATACCGGCGACCGGCCTGCCGTCGAGGCCCGCCTGGGTGATCATGTCGCGCACGGTCGCCGTGATCCTGTCGAGCAGGACGACGGGGCCCGCGCCGACGGCGAGCCGCTCGACGCGGTCGGCGAGGATGGCCGTGTCGAGGTCGGTGACCGCGATGCGGGTCCGCTCCTCGCCGATGTCGACACTGATGACGAGCCCGGCGGAGGGGTTCAACTGGAGCGCGCGGGACGGTCGGCCGCGCGAGGGGACATTCTTGTCGCTCTCCCGGATCAGACCGGCGGCGAACAGCGCGTCCAGTCGCTGACCGACCGTCGACCGCGAGAGGCCCGTCATCTCGGCGATGGCGGTCCGGGTGCGGGCCCGGCCCGTGGTGATCAGCTCCAAGACTCGTCCGGGGCCCTCATCCGCCCGCCACAGCTGCGGACTTGCCGGGGCGGTGGGTGTTGTCTCGGTCATCTCGCTCCACTCACTCGAACGTCAGGCTGCACTGTAGTGAAGCATCGACTTCCGTCGACGACAACGCATAAGAAAGATTGTAGTGCTTGACAGTCGGCGAAACTGTGCGCAACATCTCCGTAATCGGCATGCCATACCGCCACTGTGGACACATAAGAACGGGTCCGCAGGGTGAGCCGTCAGGCCCGCTTCCAGGAGGACTCCATGAAGATCGTCCGCCGCGTCCCCAGACCCGGACTCAGAGCCATGGCGCTGGGCGTCACCTGTGCCGTCGCCGCCGTGGGATGCGGTTCGGGTTCCGGCAGTTCGGACACCTCCGCCGGTGGGTCCGGTGGGGACGTCACGATCGGCATAGTGAACCTGAACCTGAGCAACCCGTTCTTCGGGACGCTCGGGGACGCCACCGAGGCAGCCGCCGAGGCCAAGGGCTGGAAGGTCATGAAGGCCGAGGCCAAGGTGCCCGGCGACTCGGCGACACAGGTGACCGCGATCGAGAACATGATCGCCGCCAAGGTGAAGGCGATCGTCGTCACCCCGGCCAACTCGACCGCGCTCAACGGCGTGCTGAAGCAGGCCAGGGACAAGGGCATCCTCGTCCTGGACGTCAACTCGCCGCTCGACCCGGTCAACACCGCGGACGGCACCTACGCCACCGACAACCTCGCCGCCGGCAAGCTCATCGGCGAGTGGGCCAAGGCATCGTCCCCGAGCGACCCACGCATCGCGATGCTGGACTTCGACCTGACCGACGGACCCGCCTCCGGCCGGCACGACGGCTTCCTCAGCGGCTACGGCATCACCATGGACTCCCCGCTCGTCGCGGGCAGCGCCCTCACCCAGGGAACCGTGGACACCGGCCAGTCCGCGATGGAGAACCTGCTGTCGGCACACCCCGACATCAACGTCGTCTACACGATCAACGAGCCCACCGCGCACGGCGCGTACACCGCCATCAAGAACAAGGGCCTGGCCGACAAGGTCGTCATCGTCTCGGTCGACGGGGCGTGCTCAGGCGTCCAGGACGTGAAGGACGGCATCATCGGCGCCACCGCCATGCAGTTCCCCGGCAGGATGGGACAGCTGGCCGTCGACGCCACCGACGCCTACCTCAAGGACGGCACCAAGCCCCCGTCCGACGAGATCACCGACTCGGGCACCGTCCTGATCACCGACAAGCCGGTCCCCGGCGTCGACTCCCAGACCTCGGCCTGGGGCTTGGACCAGTGCTGGGGCGACAAGTGACGGCAACGGCGGCGCGCGACGCCGACGTGGCGGCACTGGAACAGGAAGCGAGCCGCACCTCGGGCCTGCGCGCACTGGCGACCCATCAGATATCGGGTCCGCTCGCGGCCCTGCTCCTGGCGGTCGTCGTCTTCTCCCTGTCGACCAGCACGTTCTTCAACTCGGAGAACCTCTCCCTGATCGCCCAGCAGTCCGTCGTGGTCGGCACCCTGGCCCTCGGCCAGACACTGATCATCCTGACCTCCGGCATCGACCTCGCCACCGGCGCGATCATGGTGCTCGGGTCCGTCGTCATCGGACGGCTCGCCGTCGACGGCAACCCCGCCCTCGCCCTGCTCGTCGGCCTGGCGGTGTGCGTGGCGGTCGGCACGCTCAACGGCGTACTCGTCTCGTTCCTGAGACTGCCGCCGTTCATCGTCACCCTCGGCGTCATGTCCGTCGTCGCCGCGTCCGCCCGGCTCTTCACCGACTCGCAGAGCTACCCCGTCACCTCCGACCTGCTGACCGCCCTGAACCTCGGTCCGACGGTCGGCGGGGTGACGATCACCTACGGTGTCATGCTGTGGGTCGCGCTCACCGCGGTACTGGCCTACGCCCTCACCCAGACCTCGTGGGGCGTCCGGGTCTACGCCGTCGGCGACAACCACAAGGCCGCGGAACTGGCCGGCATCAAGGTCAGGCGCGTACTGCTCAGCGTGTACGTGGTCGCCGCCGTCATCTATCTCTTCGCCGCCTGGCAGGCGCTCGGCCGTACCCCGACCGCCGACCCCAGCGGATATCCGACGGCGAACCTCGACACCATCACCGCGGTCGTCATCGGCGGGACCAGCCTCTTCGGCGGTCGCGGCGGTGTCATCGGAACGCTCATCGGCGCACTGATCGTCACCGTGCTCCAGAACGGGCTCACGCAGGCCGGCATCGACTCGCTCTACCAGCAGGTCGCCACCGGCGTGCTGGTGGTCATCGCCGTCGGCGTCGACCACCTGGTGCGAAGGAGGCAGACCCGATGACCACGGCCCAGTCCGTGCCCAACGTGCTGGAAGCACGCGGCCTGACCAAGCATTATGGCCATGTGGTGGCCATGGACAACTGCGACTTCGATCTGCGGCCGGGCGAGATCCTCGCCGTCATCGGCGACAACGGGGCGGGAAAATCCACCCTGATCAAGTCGCTGACGGGAGCCGTCCTCCCCGACTCGGGCACCCTGCGGCTCGACGGCGCCCCGGTCCACTTCCGCAGCCCCCTCGACGCGCGCAGGGCGGGCATCGAGACCGTGTACCAGGAACTGGGCGTGGCTCCCGCGCTCGACATCTCCCAGAACCTCTACCTGGGCCGCGAACAGCGTCGTCGTGGCGTGCTCGGCACGGTGTTCCGGCAGTTGGACAAGAGCGCCATGCGGCGCGGCTCGGCCCAGCAGATGGCCGACCTCGGCATCCGCGTCCAGTCCATCCGACAGAAGGTCGAGACCCTGTCCGGCGGGCAGCGGCAGGCCGTCGCCGTCGCCCGCGTCGCCGCCTGGGCCACCCGGGTCGTGATCATGGACGAGCCGACCGCCGCACTGGGCGTACGCGAGACGAACCAGGTCCTGGACCTTGTGCTCCGCGTCCGTGACAGCGGACTGCCGGTCGTCCTGATCAGCCACAACATGCCCAACGTCTTCCAGGTCGCCGACCGGCTCCACATCCACCGGCTGGGGCGCCGCATCGCCCTGGCCGACACCAGGTCCATCTCCATGGCGGAAGCCGTCGCCGTCATGACCGGCGCCAGGTCACCCGACACGATCGAATCACCCGACACGATCGAACGGCCCGATCCCGCCCCGCACCAGCCCGATGAGCCGACAGCATCGACACCTCGCACGGAAGGCGAACAGTGAACCACCCCCCAGCGGCCCATGACACGGAGCAGGAACCGACGGTGTGCGCCATGGACACCGACGACCTGATCGATGCGGCCCGAGCGCTCATCACCCCCGGCCGACGACGGATCCTCGGCATCACGGGCGCGCCCGGCTCGGGCAAGTCCACCCTCGGCGAGACCCTCGTGGCCGCACTCGGCGACCAGGCGGTACTGGTCGGGCTCGACGGCTTCCACCTGGCCACCGGCGAACTCGACCGCCTGGGCCGCCACGACCGCAAGGGAGCCGCCGACACCTTCGACGCCGCCGGATACATCAACCTCCTGCGCCGGCTGCGCTCCCGCGACGACGAGGTCGTCTACGCCTCGCTCTTCGACCGGAGCCTGGAGGAGTCCATCGCCTGCGCGGTCCCCGTGCCGCGTGACACCCCCCTGGTCATCACCGAGGGCAACTACCTGCTGGTCGAGGGAGCCGTCTGGGGGCCCGTACGCGAACTGCTCGACGAGTGCTGGTACATGGATCCCGGCGACGACGTCCGCCTCGACCGGCTCATCGCACGGCACATGTCCTTCGGGCGCTCCGCCGACGAGGCACACGAGCGGTCGCACGGCTCGGACCAGCGCAACGCCGAACTCATCCGGGCGACGCGCTCCGCGGCGCACCGGATCGTCCGCGTCACCCCGGGGCGCGCAGCCCTGAAGCCCGCCGAGGAGGCAACCCCATGAGCGTCCTGGACCAGTTCCGTCTCGACGGTAAGGTCGCCCTTGTCACCGGGGGAAACCGTGGCATCGGCAAGGCCATCGCGTTCGCGCTGGCCGAGGCGGGCGCCGCGGTCGCGATCGCCGCCCGCGACGAGACCCGTAACGGCGAAGCCGTCGCCGAGCTGACCGCGGGCGGTGCCACCGCGATCGCCACGAAGACCGATGTCACCCGGCGGGACGACCTGATCGCCATGCGCGCCGAGGTCACCGAGCGACTCGGACCCATCGACATCCTGATCAACAACGCGGGTATCGGCATCCATGGTGAGTCCCTCAGCATCGACGACGACAGCTGGGACCGGGTCATGGCCACCAACCTCGACGCGGTCTGGAAGGCCAGCCAGGTGGTCGGCGAGTCCATGGTGGAACGCGGCACCGGCTCGATCGTCAACGTCGGGTCCATGTCGGGCATGATCGTCAACCGCCCCCAGTGGCACACCCCTTACGCCGTCTCCAAGGCCGGCGTGCACCATCTCACCCGGTCACTCGCCGCCGAGTGGGCGCCCAGATCGGTACGGGTCAACGCGATCGCCCCGGGCTACACCAAGACGGAGATCTCCGACATCGACCTGCCCGAGTACAAGCACTACTGGATCGACGAGGTGCCGATGCAGCGCTATGCGCAGGCCTCGGAGATAGCCCCGGCCGCGCTGTACCTGGCCAGCCCGGCGTCGTCGTTCGTGACCGGCGAGATCCTGGTGATCGACGGCGGCTACACCCTGTGGTGAGCGGGCTCCGGCCATCGGCGGGGCCGTCCGTACGTTACGGGCCAACTGGCCGTCCCTGCTGTGCGGGCCGACCATGCCATCCCCGTTGACCGGGCCGCCCATGCCACGCGTGCCCACCGCGCCATTCGCGCCGCCCATGTCATCCGCGCTGCCAGTACCTGCCCGTACCGCCTTGCCATCCGCGCCGATGGGGTCGCCCGTCCCGCGCGCATCACCGTCGTAGACGTCGTACAAGGAGCGCTCCGTGACGAGCACCGACACCGACCTTCGCCCCGCCGCCTCCGCCGCCCGCTTCATCTGGACCGACGACGACGCGCGGGCCGTGTCCGCCGCCCGTGTCCTGGCCATGGACGCGGTGGAAGAGGCCGGACACGGTCACCCGGGCACGGCCGTCAGCCTCGCCCCGGCGGCCCATCTGATCTTCCAGCGCTTCCTGCGCCACGATCCCGCCGACCCGGCCTGGCCCGGCCGCGACCGCTTCGTCCTGTCGTGCGGCCACTCCAGCCTCACCCTCTACATCCAGCTCCACCTCACCGGATACCCACTCACCCTGGACGACCTGCGGAACTACCGGAAGCGGGGCAGCCGCACCCCCGCACACCCCGAGTGGGGGCACACGCCGGGGGTGGAGACCACGACGGGGCCACTCGGCCAGGGCATCGCGACCGCCGTGGGCATGGCGATGGGCGCGCGTCGGGAGCGGGGCCTGTTCGACCCCGACGCGCCGGACGGCGAGAGCCCCTTCGACCACCGTGTCTTCGTCCTGTGCTCGGACGGCGACATCCAGGAGGGCATCAGTTCCGAAGCCGGTGCCTTCGCCGGGCATCAGCGACTGGGCCGGCTCGTCGTGGTCCACGACGACAACCGCATCTCCATCGAGGGCAGCACCGAACTGGCGGCCAGCGAAGACGTGGGCGCCCGCTACGCCGCCCATGGATGGCACGTCCAGCGAGTGGAACTCGCCGCCGACGGCGACATAGACCTCCCCGCGCTGTCCCGCGCACTGGAGGAGGCGACCGCGGAAACCACCCGCCCCTCGATCATCCTGATGCGCAGCATCATCTCCTGGCCGGTGCCCGGCGCCCGCAACAACCCCAGGTCCCACGGTTCCGCGCTCGGCGCCGAGCCGGTCCGGGCGGCCAAGCTGCTGCTGGGCGCCGACCCCGACACGGCCTTCGACGTACCGGCGGAGGTCTACGCGCACACCACCTCGGCGGCACGCGAGGCAGGCGCCGCCGCCCACCGCGCCTGGGACGAGACGTTCGCCGCCTGGGCGAGCGGCAACCCCGGCGGACACGAGTTGCTGCGGCGGCTCAGGGACAGGCGGACGCCCGCCATGTTCGCGGACGCCCGCCCGGAGTTCCCGTCCGGCACACCGATGGCCACCCGCAAGGCGTTCGGCCTGGCACTGAGAGCCGCGGCGGCGCAACTGCCCGAACTGTGGGGCGGATCCGCCGACCTGGGCGAGTCCAACAACACCACCATCGACCCCACCTCGTCGTTCCTCCCGTCCTCCAGCCCCCTCCCCGGCGCGGACCCGTACGGCCGGACGGTCCACTGGGGCATCCGCGAGCACTTCATGGCCGCGGCCATGAACGGCATCGCGCTCTCCGGACTCAGCCGCCCCTACGGCGGCACCTTCCTGGTGTTCAGCGACTACATGCGTCCGGCCGTCCGGCTCGCCGCCCTGATGAACCTGCCCGTCCTCTACGTCTGGACCCACGATTCCATCGGCCTGGGCGAGGACGGTCCCACCCACCAGCCGGTCGAGCAGCTCGCCTCGCTGCGCGCCATCCCCGGCCTGGACATCGTGCGGCCCGCCGACGCCCGCGAAACCGCGATCACGCTGTGGAAGGTGCTCAGCGCCCCGGGAAACCCCACCGGCTTCAGCCTCAGCAGGCAGGATCTGCCGGTCCTCCCGGACCACGGCGACGGATTCCACCCGGCGGCGGACGCCGTCCGCGGCGGGTACATCCGCTACGAGACCCCCGCCCAGGACAGCACCGCGGATCCGGACGTCATCATCATCGCCACCGGCTCCGAGGTGCAGATCGCGGTGGCCGCGGCGCGCGCTCTCGCCGAGGAGGGGCTCCGGGCACGGGTCGTCTCCATGCCCTGCCGCGAATGGTTCGACGCACAGGAACCGTTGTACCGGGACAGTGTCGTACCGCCGACGGTACGTCGTCGGATCACGGTGGAAGCGGGGGTCGGCCAGGGCTGGTACGACCTTCTCGGCCTCGACGGCCGCGCGATCAGCGTCGAGGACTTCGGCGCCTCGGCGTCGGCCGCCGAGCTGTACGAGCACTTCGGCATCACCCCGGAGGCCGTCGCCGAGGCGGCCCGGGACCTGCTGCGTCCGCCGTCGCCGGGGTCCGGGCCGTGACGGGCTTGACCTGACGGGGGAGCTGTCCGAAGGTTCTCATCATGATCAATGGGTGGGAAGCATGACGGTGGACGAGTACGCGGGGCGGTGCGAGGAACTCTTCGCCCTCGGGGGCTACGCCCAGGTGAGGGCGGCTGCCGGGCAGGGGCTCGCGGAGGTGGGCCCCGACCCGGTGCTCCAGCGATGGCTCGGCCTCGCGCACGCGGCCGAGGAGGACGACGACCACGACGACGAGGCGGAGGCGGTGTACAAGGAGGGGCTGCGGCGCTGGCCCGACGACCTCGGGCTGCTGGTCTCGTACCTGGAACTGTGCCTGCGTGCCGACGCCTGGGAGAACCCGGGGCGGAAGAAGCGGGCGGAGTCCCTCAAGGAGCGGATCGCCGAGCTGGCCCCGCCGGGGTCGCCCGAGGCGCAGCGGGTCGAGGCGGCGATGGGGTGGGCGGGCCGGGGCTACTGGGAGGACGTCAGGACCGAGTCGGACCGGGCCCTGAGCGAGCGGGCGGCGCGGGCTTCCCTGAGCGCCGACGTCGGCCGGGGGGTGTCGGACGGAGGGCCCGCCGCCGCGCATCCCGAGGACCTGCGGGCGGCCGAGGTCGCTGCCGCGCTGGAGTTGCTGAGCGGCCCGTGGAACGCGCCGCTTCGGCTGGTGGCGCGCTACCGCGTCCCCTCCTACGTGGCGGCCATCGGGCTGGCGATCGTGACCAACAAGGTGCTCGTCGGCAGCGGAGCGGTCACCTTCAGTCTGTGGGGCTGGTTCTGGTACCTGCCTCTGCTGCTGGCGGAGTTGAAGCTGAAGCACGCCCGGCAGCTCGCCAGGGAAAGGGTCATCGCGGCGGTCGAGACCCGACACACGCTCGACTCCTAGCGGGCGGGGGCAGAGGGCTGCGGCGGGGTGGGGGAGCGCGGGGGAGTGCCGCGGGGCCGCCTGTCGGACGGCGGGATTCGGCCGTCCTTTCGAACGCGCGGTGCCCCGGTCGGTCGATGGGGATGTGGACCGACCCGCGCGGCCCCGTGCCCGCCTCAGCGGCATCGGCGCAGGGCAAGCCGAGAGCCGGGGACGCTCCGGTCCCTCAGCGGCACGTCACTCCCGGCGCTCGCGAGGACGGCGAGGCGCGCGATCGCCGCCCACCACCGGCTTCAGTGACCGAAACGATCGTTCTCCGGCGGGAGGCGGGAAGCCTAGGATGCGGCTGCGGCCGACTACCTCACCCCAACCCCCGGGAGCACCTCGGTGGAGGCATCCACTCAACTCGCCGACACGCTCGGGGACTTTGACGTTCTGATCGGGCAACAGGGCCTCGGGCCTTGCTGGGCACATCGGATCCGCGACGGAAGAAAGGTGCCCGGCGTCGGGTTCCCGTACGACCCGGGCCGATTCTTCAGGGTGGGCGAAGGCGGTCGCTTATGAGCGTCAAAGCCATGAAGGAACTCCTCGCGGCGTTGGGCGGGGAGGCGGCGACGTCCGTGCGGCGACCGGCGGCGCCGGCCGTGGTCATGGAGGAGTTCTGCCGCGCGATGAGCGTCCGGACCGGCCGCCCGATCCAGCTCGCGTTCCGGGCCTTCCCGTCCGACATCCCGGTCTCCGGAATGCGCCTCGATCTGGGAGACCGCTCCATCATCGTCGTGGAGGACGGTACGGTCCCCGAATCCCAGCTGGTCATCCTCGGACACGAACTGTGGCACGAGGAACAAGGCCACTGCGGCCATCACATCGCCGGACTCCCGGCCGCCGCCCGCGCCCGCCCCACCGACCAGACGGCCGACGCGGTCCACCGCGCGATCCAGCAGGTCCTGCACGCCGACGAAGTCACCCTGGAAGCCATCCTGACCGTGGCGACCCGGGCCGACGCGGACCTGGCCGACGAACACGAAGTGGAAGCGGAGACCTTCGGCCTGCTGTTCGGCAAGGAGGTCCGCAGCTGGATGACGGGCCGCTACGCGGAAGGCCCCGTCAGCCCGACGACCGTCGAGGGCAGGATCAGACTCTCCCTCCTCCACCGAGGCGGGCGCATCCTGTAGTGAACCCGCACTTCCACATCCCCTACGCCGTCCCCACCGTACTGCTGGCCCTCGCCCTCGTCCTCAAGGCCCCGACCTTCGTACGGGCGTGGCGCGACAGCGACATCCGGGCCACCATCCTCCTGCTGGGCTGCGCCACCGCCGTCTTCGTCGTCATCACACCCGTCAACATCGAGCGCCTCAACGAGATCACCGGCGTCCCGAACATCGCGTCCCCCGTGGCCTACTCGTTCCTGACCGCGTCCGGCGCCATGGGCCTCACCATGATCATGCGCTGGCGGGAGGAGCCGTCGCCCCGGCGCGACGCCCGGATGCTGTGGGTCTACGGGATCTACGCGGGCATCGTCGTGGCACTGTGGGTGACCTTCCTGCTGGCCCATATGCCCGAGCCGCGGATCTACGACCTCGACACCTACTACGCGGGTACCCCCTGGATCCGCGAGCACATCCTGCTGTACCTGCTCGCGCACATGGCCTCCAGCCTGGTGGCCGCCTCGATGCTGTGGAAGTGGTTCCCCGAGGTCGCCAACCGCTGGCTCAAGAGCGGCGTCGTGTGCCTGCAACTCGGCTACGCCTCCGGACTCGTCTACGACGGGGCGAAACTGGCCGCGATCGGCGCCCGCTGGGCCGGACACGACTGGGACGGTCTCAGTACCCAGGCCGCACCCCCGTTCGCCCTTCTGCAAGGGATCCTCATCGCCATCGGGTTCATCGTTCCCCAGGCAGGGCCCTTTCTCCAGAAGTGGCTCCGCGACTGGCGTGAGTACCGGCGGCTGCTCCCGCTCTGGCGGGCCGTGCGCGGCGTGTCGGCGTCAGCGGCCAGGGCCCGGTTCGGCCTCTGGACCCCCCTGGACCTACGCCTCGTACAGCGACAGCAGCACATCCACGACGCCGTGCGCGTCCTGTCCCCCTGTTTCGACCAGGAACTGTGCCAGTCGGCACTCGACGCGATCCCGGCCACGTACCCCGAGGCGAAGCGACAGGGCCTGGTCGGTGCGGTGACCCTCCGCGCGGCCATCGACTCCCACCTCAGCGGGGCCCCGCATGGGGAGAGTCCCGCAACCCGCCTGCTGGCCAACGATATTCACGAGCACATGGGTGACATCTCCCAGGCGATGCGCCACCAACGCCTCGTCGACAGTATCCGTCGGCGCGCAACCACGACAGAGAGCCTCGATACACATGCCTCATAGCGCCACGACCTCGCGCCCCACCGCAGTCGTCATAGGCGCCAGCGCCGCGGGCCTGTTCGCCGCCGCCGCGCTCACCGAGTTCGCCGACGTCACCGTCGTCGAGCGCGACCACCTGCCCGACGGCCCGAAAGCCCGCCGCGGCGTCCCCCAGGCACGGCACGCGCACGTGGTGTGGAGCGGCGGGGTGACGGCCTTCGACAGGCTGCTGCCGGGCATCGTGGACGATGTCGTCGCCCGCGGTGGACGCCTGGTCCACATCATGGGCGAGATGGTCTCCCGGGCTCCCAACGAGGTCTGGTTCCGGCGCTTCCTGTCCAATCACCACCACAACCTCGTGTGCTCCCGCAACCTGTTGGACGCGACCCTGCGCGATCACGTCCTGCGGGACGCGCGGATCACCCTGCTCCAGGGAAGCACCGCACGACACCTGGTGGGTGACAGCACCCGCGTCACCGGAGTCCGCGTCGACAGCGCGGGCGAGGACATCACACTCATGGCGGACCTCGTGGTCGACGCCTCCGGCCGCGGCTCCCGCACACCTCGGTGGTTCGAGGAGCTGGGCGGCCTGCCGGAAGTCGCCGAACGCCAGGTGGACGCCGGAGTCACCTACGCCACCCAGATCTTCCGCGCACCCCCCGGAGCGGAGGACGGCAACTTCCCGCTCCTCAACGTCCAGGCCAACCCGGCCAAGCCCCCCGGCCGGGGAGGCATCATCCTGCCCGTCGAGGACCGCCAGTGGATCGCCACCCTGGTCGGCTCTCGCGGTGGCGAGCCCAGCGGCGACGCGTCCGCCTTCATCGACTTCGCCCTCGGCCTCGGCGACCCGGTCATCGGCCAGTTCCTCAAGCACGCCGAACCTCTCGGCGACGTGGCCACCACCCGCTCCACCGCCAACCACCGGCGCTACTACGAGAAGGCCCGACGCTGGCCCGACGGATTCCTCGTCCTCGGCGACGCCATCGCCACCTACAACCCGGTCTACGGACACGGCCTCACCGTCGCCGCACAATGCGCCCTGGCCATCCGCGACATCCTGCGCACCACGCCCCTCACCGCCCCCAGAACCGCCCGGAGCCTGCAACGCGCCGCGGCCCGTCCCGTCAGCGCCGCCTGGGACCTGGCCATCGGCCAGGACGCCCTCTACCCCGGCGCCACCGACACCCCGCCCACCAGGACCGAGCGGCTCCTCGCCCGATTCGTGGACCGCGCAGTCGAAACCGGAGCATCCAACCCCCGCGCCATGGGCGCCCTCCTCGACGTGATGAGCCTGGAAAAACCCCCGACCCGCCTCTTCTCCCCCGACATGCTCATCCCGATGCTCTTCGGCCCCAGAAGAACACCCCCGCAATCCCCACCCCTCCTGGACTCCGAACGAAGAATCGCCACCTAGCCCAGGCCACGCACAGGCCCCTCCAGCTCTTCCGCTACGTTTGAGCGCCGGTCGGCGAGGTCACGAAGGGAGTTCCCTCCATGGGAGCCAGCGGGTGGAGCTATGTCACACCGTGTCGGGAGAGCGTGGGAGTGGCCCTGGAGGCCCTGAAGGCGGAAGTCTTCGCGCAGCTGTACGGCGATGGCGACGAGTACGCCTCCATGGAGGAGCTCCATGCCGACGAGGAGTTCATGGAAGAAGAGGGAACTCACTCGATTCTGGACATACGCCGGGTTGTCGAGACACTCAAGGTGCCCCGGGAGTCCCGCACGGCGGACTACTTCACCGTACGACCGCTGGCCCCTGATCGACTCCTGATCCACTTCGACACCGAGCGCCCGACTGTTCAGCAGTACGAGGACGCAGTGGCTCGGTCCTACACATCCATGCGGACCGATTGCCCCGGCGACCTGGACACCACCCTGCTCGGGGAGCACAAGATGCGCTGGACCGGCTTCTACGTCCTGCTTCACACCGACGACCTGCCGACCCATGTCGGCTTCTTCGGGTCGTCCGGGGACTGATGCCGAGGCTCTCCTACGGGCCCACCCCACAGGACAGTCACAGTCAAACGTGAACAATCCGTTACTCCATGCATCTACCGCGCATGCGAGGGATTCGTGAAGACTTTGGATCACTTACGGATCCGGCTGCCGCATGCCGGATCTGCCGCGGTGTTCATGACGGGGGGTATGGGCCGTGCGCCGTCATGCCGCGCGCCGTGCGCACGCCGCCCCGGAGGATCCGGACGTCGCGCCCAGGCTTGCCGTGCTGATCCCGGCCCACAACGAGTCGGACCGTATCGCCGACGCGATCGAGGGGCTGTGGAACCAGACCCGGCGGCCCGACCTGGTCATCGTCGTCGCCGACAACTGCACGGACGACACCGCCGCCGTGGCCGTCGCCCATGGCGCCGAGGTCTTCCACACCGAGGGCAACACCCACAAGAAGGCCGGCGCCCTGAACCAGGCCATCGCCTGGGTGCTGCCCCACCTCGAAGACCGTGACGTACTGCTGGTCCAGGACGCCGACACCGTACTCAACCCCTGGTTCGCCGAGACCGCACTCGGCACCTTCAACCGGAAGGTCGGCGCCGTCGGCGGGGTCTTCTACGGCGAGGACGGCGGCGGCTTCCTCGGTCTGCTCCAGCGCATGGAGTTCCACCGCTACGCCTGGGAGCTGGAACGCACGGGCGGCAAGGCCCAGGTCCTCACCGGCACCGGCACCATGTTCCGCGCCCGGGTGCTGCGCGAGGTGCGCGCCGCCCGCCGCAGCGGACGCATCGGCGGCGGCACCGACTACTACAGCCTCGCCTCGCTCACCGAGGACGACGAGATGACCAAGGCGGTGAAGACCCTCGGCTACCGGACCATGTCCCCGGCGGGCTGCGCGGTCACCACCGAGGTCATGCCGTCGCTGCCCAAGCTGTGGCACCAGCGGCTGCGCTGGCAGCGCGGCGCCCTGGAGAACCTGCGTGACTACGGCTGGACCCGGGTCACCGCCCGCTACTTCCTCCAGCAGTTCCTGATGGGCTTCGGCGCGCTGTCCTTCCTGATCTACCTGGTGTACATGGCCATGTACACCACCCTGTACGGCTGGCCCGGCTTCTCCCCGTTCTGGACGTCGATCGGCCTGATCTTCGTGGTGGAGAAGACCGTCTCCGTACGACGCGCGGGGCCACGGGCCGTGCTGGTCGCGGCGCTGATGGTCCCGGAGATGCTCTACGACCTCTTCCAGCACGCCGTCTACTTCACCTCGCTCTGGGGACTGGTACGCCGCAGCGAGGAGAAGTGGGTGGCGACATAAGGCCACCCTCGATCCACCTGACCCGATCCGGGTCGCCTCAACCCTCATACCTCCTAGGAGAAGCACGATGTACGGAAGAGTGATCGGTGCCGGGACCACCGGGACCGGAGGCGCGACCCTGGCCGCGACCGGCCTGTGGCTCAACAGCATGGCGATGCTGGTCGCGGCCACCACGCTGGTGGCGGCCGGAGTCGCCCTGTTCAAGCTGGCCCCGCGCAGGCGGTAACCGGCCGCATGCCGTGGGGGGGGGGGGGGGGCCGGGGCGGGCGGCCCCGCGGCCGCGCCCCCCCGCCGCGGGGCCGGGGGGCGGGGCCGCGGCGCGGGCCGGCGCGCGGCCGCGACCCGGGC